>JBAXUD010000019.1:0-16979 GCA_037129875.1 Mycobacteriaceae bacterium | reverse complement strand
TCTCGATGGCGTCCCAGAGGGTGGGGTTGCCGTTCGGGTCACCGCCGCCGGTGCGCGCCGCGACCTCGATGTTCTTGATCAGCTTGGCGAACATCTTGCTGCGTTTGGCGTCGACGACGGCCTTCTTGTGCTTGGTGGTCGCCCACTTGGAATGGCCGCTCATTACTCTCCTGCGTCCTGGTCCGTACCGATGTCCCTGCCGAATCGTGCGCAGCCGAGTCTACTGCGGCAGCCCCGGCGTTCGGCCCCAGCGGCCCGCTTCAGGCCCGGCCGGCGACGATGTCGACGAACAGCTTGTGCACGCGGCGGTCGCCGGTGATCTCCGGGTGGAACGCGGTGGCCAGGACCGAACCCTGCCGGACGGCGACGATGTGATCCCCGAAGGCCCGCGCCAGTACCTGCACCTGCGGTCCGACCCGCTCCACCCACGGGGCGCGGATGAACACCGCATGGGCCGGGCCGTCGAGTCCGCGGAAGTCGATATCGCCCTCGAAGGAGTCGACCTGCCTGCCGAAGGCATTGCGCCGCACCGTCATATCGATGGCGCCCAGCGCGGAGGCTTCCCGGCCCGGTTCGCCGGCGTCGAGGATCTCGGTGGCCAGCAGGATCATGCCGGCGCATGACCCGTAGGCGGGCATGCCGTCGGCCAGCCGGCGACGCAGGGGTTCCAGCAGATCGAACTCGCGCAGCAGCAGGCTCATGGTGGTCGATTCCCCGCCGGGGATCACCAGGGCGTCGACGGCGTCGAGTTCGGCGCGGCGGCGCACAGTCGACACCTCGGCACCGGCCGCGCGCAATGCAGCCAGGTGTTCGCGGGTGTCGCCCTGCAGTGCGAGCACACCGACTACCGCGCCGCTCACTGTGCGGCCGAGGGCGGGGTGTAGCCGCGTCGGTAGCGAATCAGGCCTTCCTGCATCACCGCGGCGACCATCTCCCCGTCGCGGGTGAAGATCTTGCCCTGCGTCAGCGCTCGCCCGCCGCCCGCCGACAGCGAGGACTGGTCGTAGAGCAGCCACTCGTCGGCGCGGAACGGCCGCATGAACCACATCGCGTGGTCGAGCGAGGCGACCATCAGGTGCGGGCGCTCCTCGGGGTAGTTGACCTGCGCCGAACCCAGCAGCGTCAGGTCGCTCATGTAGGCCAGGGCGCAGAGGTGCAGCAGCGGGTCATCCGGCAGCCGATCGCGGTGTTTGAACCACACCTGCTGCTGGGAGGCCTTGCCGGGAAGGACGGTGACGAGCTCGCGCGGCACCCTGCGGATATCCCATTCGGCGAACTGCGCAATACCGCCGCTCCCGAAAGGGCTTTCTCCCGCTTCGGAATCGACGAGATCCTCCGGCGGCACGACCGACGGCATCGCGTCCTGATGCTCGGGGCCGGCCTGGGGTGTCTGGAAGGACGCGCCCATCGAGAAGATGACCTCACCGTTCTGGACGGCGTTGACCCGCCGGGTGCAGAAGGAACCGCCGTCACGCGGCCTGTCGACCAGATAGACCGCCGGCTTGGTCGCCTCACCGGGACGCAGGAAGTAGCCGTGCAGGGAGTGCACCTGGAATTCGGGGTCGACGGTACGCACTGCCGACACCAATGCCTGACCGGCGATGTGACCGCCGAATGTCCTTGACAGATAACCCGATTCGGGGTTGTAGACGCTACCGCGGTAGATATTGACCTCAAGGGGCTCGAGGTCGAGGATCTCCTCGATCACCTAGGCGCGCTTACCAGCCGCGCTGAGCCAGCCGGTGCGGTTCCGGGATGTCGTCGACGTTGATGCCGACCATCGCCTCGCCCAGACCGCGGGAGATCTTCGCCAGCGCGTCGGGATCGTCGTAGAAGGTGGTGGCCTTCACGATCGCCGCGGCCCGCTGCTCGGGATCACCGGACTTGAAGATCCCGGAGCCGACGAACACGCCGTCGGCGCCGAGCTGCATCATCATCGCCGCATCCGCCGGGGTGGCGATACCGCCGGCGGTGAACAGCGTCACCGGTAACTTGCCGGCCCGGGCCACCTCGACCACCAGGTCATAGGGGGCCTGCAGTTCCTTGGCGGCGACGAACAATTCGTCTTCGGACAGCGAGGTCAGCCGGCGGATCTCACCGGAAATCGTGCGCATGTGCATGGTGGCGTTGGAGACGTCGCCGGTGCCGGCCTCGCCCTTGGAGCGGATCATCGCCGCGCCCTCGGTGACCCGCCGCAGCGCCTCCCCGAGATTGGTGGCCCCGCACACGAACGGCACGGTGAAGCGCCACTTGTCGATGTGGTGGGTGTAGTCCGCGGGAGTCAGCACCTCGGACTCGTCGACGTAGTCCACGCCGAGGCTCTGCAGGATCTGCGCCTCCACGAAATGCCCGATGCGGGCCTTGGCCATCACCGGGATCGTTACCGCGGAGATGATGCCCTCGATCAGGTCCGGATCGCTCATCCGGGCCACCCCGCCCTGGGCGCGGATGTCGGCGGGCACCCGTTCCAGGGCCATCACGGCGACGGCTCCGGCGGCCTCGGCGATGCGTGCCTGTTCCGGGGTGACGACGTCCATGATGACGCCGCCCTTGAGCATCTCGGCCATGCCGCGTTTGACCCGTGCGGTGCCGGTCTGGGCGAGGTTGACCGAGCCGTTGACTCCCGCTGCGATATCCATTGGTGTGCTCCTCCGATTGGTGCGTGTTCAGTCTAGAGTGCGCCTCGCGGCGGTTGATATCGGCTGTTCAGCAGATGGCCCGGGGCTCTGGTGAGCGGGCGGCGAGGGCATCGGCCAGCAGGTTTGCCTCATCCAGCAGATCCCCGAGTTGCAGCGGGTACACCCGTTGGCCGGCCGCGGCCAGATCTGCGATAGCCGCCGCATCGCACCACCGGTGTCCATGGATGTAGCGCAACTCCAGCGGGGTGCGCCCGACCGGCGACGGGTCGAACCGGCGGGTGCGGTGCACGAAGTAGAACTCCTGGCTGGCCATCACCGCCCCGTTGAAGTGGATCTCCGACTCCCGGCGCCACACCGGCCCGACCATCGCTTGGGGCACGACGTCCAGGCCGGTCTCCTCGGCGAGTTCGCGCGCGGCGGTCTGCGCCAGCGGCTCTCCCGGCTGGACTTGTCCGCCTACGGTGAACCACCACCGCGGTGCGTCGCCGTCGGTGATCGCGGGATCGGATCCGCACAACAGCAGTACGGCGCCGTCGTCGTCGAGCAGGACCACGCGCGCCGAGATGCGGGTGCTGGTCAACGTTGGGCCAGCTCCGCGATTTCGAAATAGGTTGGCAGCGCGGCCCTTCCACCCAGTCTGAGCAGGCGCACCGGGCGCCGTTCGCGCAGCGCCAGGGTGTCGCGGACGGCGTCGTTGTGGAATCGCCGGGCCAGCAGCACCCGGGACTCGGCTTCGGACAGCTCAGCCATCAACGCCGGCGGGACGACTTCGGCATCCACCAGAGTCAGCGCCGTCGACAACTCGTTCTCAGCGGCCTCACGGGCCGAGCGCTTCGCCCGTTCGGCGGCGTCGGCCAGGGCGACCAACCGGGCACCCTCCGGGCTGTCGCTGTAGGCGTCGACGGCGATGGCCCGCGTCACCACCGCGCGACGCGCCAGGGCTGCGTCGAGGGCCTGCCAGGACAGGTCGCAGCGCACGTGCAGGCGGTTGAGCCGGTTGGCGGTCTGATACGCCCACAGCGCGGTGCAGAGCAGGACGAGCACCAGCAGTGCGGTGAGCGTCCAGTACAGAACCGGGTCCATCAGGCGCCTCGTGCGGCGGCGCCGGCGACCTGAACCTTGACGCCGGGCACGGCCACCGTCTCGTAGACGCGCAGGATCTCGTCGGCCACCACCGACCAGTCGTATTGGTGTACCGCGGCGGTGGCCGCCTTGACGTAGCGCGTCCGCATCTTGTCGTCGCCGAGCACGGCGATCAGCGCATCCGCCAGGGCGGCGGAATCCTCGACCGGCACCAGCCGGCCGGCTTTTCCGTCGACGAGCACCCGCCGGAACGCGTCGAGGTTGCTGGCCACCACGGCGGTGCCGGCCGCCATCGCCTCGACCAGCACGATGCCGAAGCTCTCTCCCCCGGTGTTGGGCGCGCAGTAGACGTCGGCGCTACGCAGCGCGGAGGCCTTCTCGGCGTCGTCGACCTCGCCGAGGAAGTGCAGGTGCCCGGCGAGGTCGCCGGCCTCCTCACGCAGGTCGTCCTCGTCGCCGCGGCCCACGATGAGGACCTCGACGTCGGGAAAGTGTTGCACCAGTGCGGGCAACGCCCCGAGCAGCACCGCCATCCCCTTGCGCGGCTCGTCGAAGCGGCCGAGGAACAGCACGGTCTTGCCGGGGCGGGGGTAGCCGGGCAGTGGCGCAGCCGAGGCGAACGAGGCGACGTCGACCCCGTTGGGAATCTGCACGGCGTCAGAACCCAGCGCCTCGATCTGCCAGCGCCGGGCCAGGTCGGACACCGCGATGCGGCCGACGATCTTCTCGTTCCAGGGCCGCAGAATGCCCTGAAAGAAGCTCAGCGCGAACGACTTCGTCGTGGACGTATGGAAGGTCGCGACGATCGGCCCCTCGGCGATCATCAGCGCCAGCACCGAGAGACTCGGTGCGTTGGGCTCGTGCAGATGCAGCACGTCGAAATCGCCTGCGGCGATCCACTTTTTCACCAGCCGGTGGGTGGCCGGGCCGAACCGCAACCGCGCCACCGAGCCGTTGTACGGGATCGGCACCGCCTTGCCGCCGGAGACCACGTAGTCGGGCAGCGTGACGTGCGGGGAGGACGGAGCCAGCACGCTGACGACATGGCCCCGTTCGCGCATCACCTCGGCTAGTTGCAGCACGTGCGCCTGGACTCCGCCGTGGACGTCGAAGGAGTACGGGCAAACCATGCCGATCCGCATCAGGTCTGGTCTTCGGACAGGTGGGCGCGGCGCCTCTCGGACAGGTCGGCCAGCCACAGCGGCTGCAGCATGTGCCAGTCCTGGGGATGGGCGGCGATGTTGACCGCGAACCGGTCGGCCAGGGCCTGGGTGATCACACCGATGTCACCGGAACTGGTGTCCAGCGCATCGTCGATCTGCACCACGCAGTCGTCGCCGTCGTAGTAGACGTGTGCGGGGTGCAGCGGTGCTCCGGTCTCGATCGACAGCTTCGCCGGGCCGGCGGGCAGCCGGGTCGGTTCCCCGAAGAACTGCACCGGAACTCCGGAGCGGGACAGGTCGCGGTCGGCCATCAGGCAGACGAAGACGTTGGCGCGCAACCGTTCTGCGAGCACCTCCATCGGAGGACGCTCGCCTCCTGAGGTCGGCAGCACCTCGAATCCGAGGCTCTCCCGGAACTCTATGAAGCGGTCGTAGAGCGATTCCGGCTTGAGTCGTTCGGCCACCGTGGCGAACCTGCCGTAGTTCTGCGCCAGCCACACCCCGGCCATGTCCCAGTTGCCGCTGTGCGGTAGCGCCATCACCGCGCCGCGGCCGGCCCGGTGGGCCTGCGCGAAGTGATCGGCACCGATGAATACCTTGTCGAGTCGGTCGGCCACGGCGGCCAGGTCCATCGACGGCAGCCGGAACGCTTCGCGCCAGTACCGGGCGTAGGACGCCAGCGCCGCTCTCATGAGGGATTCCGGCACCTCGGCGGGCGTCGTTGCGGTCACCCGGGCCAGATTCTTGCGCAGCTGCTCCGGGCCGCCGTCCCGGGCGGCGTACCAAGCTCCGGCGTCAAAGACGTTGCGGGCCAGACCGTCCGGCATGGCCCGGACGATCCGCCAGCCGGCGGCGTAGCCCCAGTCGGACAGATTCTCGCCGGAGGGTATCCACCTGCGGCCGGCGTCGCGCAACGCCGCGGGGCCGAGGCTCACTGGTCGTCTTCGCCGGCGACGGGTCCACCGTCGTCGGCGGCGGGTCGCGGGAGGGGGATCAGGTCCACTGCCCCCGGTGAGCTGCGCACCGCGTGCAACCGCTGGCCGACGGTCACCAGGCTGGCCGCCGCCAGCACCCACATCGCCACGTGCAACGCCAGCGGAAGTGGGAAGCCGGGGAGGTCCGAGATCCCGGCGCCGCCGAGGGCGATGATCAACCGCTCGGGCCGCTCGATGAGGCCGCCGCCGCCGTCGAGGCCGCTGGCCTCCGCGCGGGCCTTGATGTAGGAGATCACCTGGGAGGTGACCAGGCAGATCATGATGGCGACCACCAGCGCCGAACTGTGCAGACCGAAGGCCGCCCACCACAACAGCCCGCAGAACACCGCGCCGTCGCTGATCCGGTCGCAGGTGGCATCGAGCACCGCGCCGAACCTGGTGCCACCGCCACGTTCCCGTGCCATCGCCCCATCGAGCATGTCGGCGAGCACGAAGAACCAGATCACCAGCCAGCCGACGAACAGATGCCCGGCCGGGTACAGCGTCAGCGCGGCCAGCACCGAACCCGCGGTGCCGATGATCGTCACGGTGTCGGGCGTCAATCCGGCCCGCAGCGCCGCCTTGGCCAGCGGCACACTGAGTTTCGTGTACGCCGCCCGGGTCATCAGATAGAAGTCACTCATGGCCGGCCGGCCCATTCCCGCGCCAGCAGCTCCCGGGTGTCGCGCAGCAACTGCGGCACCACCTTGGTCTGACCGACGACGGTGATGAAGTTGGCGTCACCGGCCCAACGCGGCACCACGTGCATGTGCAGGTGCTCGGCCAGCGATCCGCCCGCCGACTTGCCGAGATTTAGCCCGACGTTGAAACCGTCGGGCCGCGACACCGCCTTGATGACCCGAATCGCCCTCTGCGTGAAGGACATCAACTCGGCTGTCTCGGCGTCGGTGAGATCCTCAAGCTCAGACACCCGCCGGTAGGGCACCACCATCAGGTGCCCGGGGTTGTACGGGTACAGGTTGAGCACGGCATAGACCAGTTCGCCGCGGGCGATCACCAGACCGTCCTCGTCGGACATCGTCGGGATGTCGGTGAACGGCTCCGAGGAGCCTGCCGAGCCGCCGAACTTGGGCGACTCGACGATGTAGTTCATCCGGTGCGGGGTCCACAGCCGCTGCAGCCGGTCCGGATCTCCGGCGCCCCGATCGATGAGAGACTCGGGCTTGGACTGCTCAGTCACCGCTGACCTTCATGGATTCGGCTGTGGGAGCGACGTTCTGGCGGCTGTCGATCCATTCGCGGATCGCAGCGACCGCCCGGTCGCGCGGCACCCCATTGACCTGGCTGCGGTCGCCGAACCGGAACGACACCGCGCCCGCCTCCACGTCGCGGTCGCCGGCGAGCAGCATGAACGGCACCTTCTGGTTGGTGTGGTTGACGATCTTCTTGGCCATCCGGTCGTCGCTGGTGTCGACCTCGGTACGCACCCCGGCGCGGCGCAGTTCGGCGGCGACGGTGTGCAGGTAGTCGAAGTGTTCGGCGGCCACCGGGATACCGACCACCTGCACCGGCGCCAGCCAGGCCGGGAACGCGCCGGCGTAGTGCTCGGTGAGGATGCCGAAGAAGCGCTCGATGGAGCCGAACAGCGCGCGGTGGATCAAGACGGGCTGCCGCCGCGCCCCATCCGGGGCGGTGTACTCCAACCCGAACCGCTCGGGCATGTTGAAATCCAGCTGGATGGTGGACATCTGCCAACTTCGGCCCAGCGCGTCGCGCACCTGCACCGAGATCTTCGGACCGTAGAACGCCGCGCCGCCCGGGTCCGGCACCAGGTGCAGGCCGCTGGACTCGGCGACCTCGCGCAGCGTCTCAGTGGCCTCCTCCCACATCTCGTCGGAGCCGACGTACTTCTCCGGGTCCTTGGTGGACAGCTCCAGGTAGAAATCGTCGAGGCCGTAATCGCCGAGCAGATCCAGCACGAAACGCAGCAGCGAGGCCAGTTCGTCGCGCATCTGCTCGCGGGTGCAGTAGATGTGCGAATCGTCCTGGGTCATACCGCGCACCCGGGTGAGCCCGTGGACCACACCGGACTTCTCGTACCGGTAGACCGTCCCGAACTCGAAGAGCCGCAACGGCAGTTCCCGGTAGGACCGCCCGCGGGACCGGAAGATCAGGTGGTGCATCGGGCAGTTCATCGGCTTGAGGTAGTAGTCCTGGCCCGGTTTGCGAAGCGTGCCGTCCTCGGCGTACTCGGCGTCGATGTGCATGGGCGGGAACATGCCGTCGGCGTACCACTCCAGGTGCCCGGAGGTGATGTAGAGCTGTTCTTTGGTGATGTGTGGGGTGTTGACGAACTCGTAGCCGGCCTCGATGTGCTTGCGCCGCGAGTACTCCTCCAGTTCGCGGCGCACTGTGCCCCCCTTGGGGTGGAAAACCGGCAGGCCCGAACCCAATTCGTCGGGGAAGCTGAACAGGTCGAGTTCCACGCCCAGCTTGCGGTGGTCGCGCCGTTGGGCTTCCTCGATCAGTTCGAGGTGGCGGTCCAGGGCCTCCTGGGATTCCCATGCCGTGCCGTAGATCCGTTGCAGGCTGGCGTTGGCCTGGTTGCCGCGCCAGTAGGCCGCCGAGCTTCGGGTCAGCTTGAAGGCCGGGATGTACTTGGTGGTGGGGATGTGCGGGCCGCGGCACAGATCACCCCAAACCCTCATCCGGGTACGCGGATTGAGGTTGTCGTAGGCGGTCAGCTCGTCATTAGAACCAGGGGGGCCGACCTCCATGATGTCGGCATCACCGGACTTGTCGTCGATGAGTTCGAGCTTGTAGGGCTCGCAGGCCAGCTCGCGGCGCGCCTCGTCCTTGGACTCGTAGACCCGCCGGGAGAACAGCTGGCCGTCTTTGACGATGGCCTTCATCCGCTTCTCCAGCGCCTCGAGGTCCTCGGGGGTGAAGGGCTCCGGCACGTCGAAGTCGTAGTAGAAGCCGTCGGTGATGGGCGGGCCGATGCCCAGCTTCGCTTGCGGGAAGAGTTCCTGGACGGCCTGGGCCAGCACATGGGCGGCCGAGTGGCGGATGACGCTGCGGCCCTCGTCGGTCTCGGCGGCGACTGGGACCACTTCGGCATCGGCCTCCGGGGTCCAGCTCAGATCGCGCAGCATGCCGTGGGCATCGCGAACCACCACGATCGCCCCGGGCTCGCCGCGGCCGGGCAGGCCGGCGTCGCGAACGGCTGCGCCCGCGGTGGTCCCTGCCGGGACCCGCAGCAGGTCGGCCGGGGCGGGGTGTACGGGGGCGCTCATCGACATCTCTTTCGTGGAGGCGGTGGTCGGCCGTCGGCCGCCGGTCGGCGGGGGTGGCGATCGGCGCCGGTCGGCGGCGGTCGGGCTAATGCTATCGAGGCGCCTGATCAGCGTCCTAACGGCCGCCGAGGCCGACGGGACTGCGCAGCATCGGATGCTCCAGGCCCACCAGGCCGGCACCCCAGGCGATCGCGCCCAGAAACCACAGGGTGGCCACGACCACCGCGGCGGTCAGCACCGCGCCCAGGCCCTGAATCCAGGCCGGCTGGCGGCGCAGCCACGCCATGGCCGTGTCGTAGCGGGCCCGGGTGTAGGTCAGGGTGCGCCGGGCCCAGTAGAACTCGGTGGCCAAGATGGCAAGACCGAGGAAGAGGATCGCCCATCCGGGCCCGGGATACGGGATGGCCGCAACGCCGACGAGCAGCACGGTCAGTCCCACCACGCCCACCAGCACCCGGTAGACGAAGTCGAGCACCGCCCGTTCCCGCAGCCGCTCCCGTCGCTGCGACCAGCGGCGCAGGATGCGTTTCCGGTCCGGTACCAACCCGCCATCTGCCATCGCATCGAGGGTACGGGCGGCCGCCCAAAGGTGTCTTCATTGCCGGGGACCACCAACACTTTTGCCCGCCTCGCAGCGACAACGTCGCCTGCTGAGATCGATAGTCGCTCCGAGGCGGGCAGAAACGTCACCATCTCGACTGCGGAGGGCGCCCCGGGGCATCGTGGAGGGATGAGACTGACCGACCTTGCTGGCTTGCCCCTGACTTATCCCGACGTCGGCGCAACTGCCGCGACGCTGCCGCCCGGTTACGCCCACGTCCGGATGTCGCGCCGGATCGGCTCGGGCCGGCAGCGCTTCGAAGATGCCGCGGAGAAGGTGATGCGCTACGGCATGCTGCGCGGTGCCGGAATCCGGGTCAGCGCGTCGACCGACGTGGCGCAGGTCGGTAGCGAGGTGCTCGGCCGGCTCGGGCCGTTCGTCGCCCCCTGCCGGGTGGTGTACGTGGTCGAGGAACGCAACCGCCGCGGCTTCGCCTACGGCAGCCTGCCCGGGCACGCGGTCCGCGGCGAGGAGATGTTCGGTGTGCGCTACGACCCGGACGACGACGCGGTCTACAGCGAGGTGGTGGCGTTCTCCAGGCCGGCGACCTGGTGGAGCAGCTTGGGCGCGCCCATCCTGAGGGTGGCTCAACAGATCGTCACCAACCGCTACCTGAGCGCGGTGTAGCGGGGGGTCGCGGTCACCGGCGGCCGGCCGATTCTTTAGGGCCGGCCGCCGGACCACCAGGGGATCAATCCATCGCGAAGATGGGAGGCTTCGGAAGAGTGCCGAACGGGTTGGATGCGCCGGGTCGTGCCCACTGCGCTTCGTTGGTCCAGCCCTTGGGTGCAGCGTTCCACGCATCCTGCTCCTGGGAGGTCCCGCGCGGGCCCGGCTTCGAGTCGTTGTCCCTGTCTGCAGCCGCTGCCGGCGCGAAAGCGATGGCAGCCGCCGCTGCGGCCGCCGCCAGGACTGCCGGGGCGAGAAGTGAGAGTGCCATGGTGGTCGACCCTTTCGTCGTCGGCCGGGGCGTTCGCCCCGATGACTCAAGGCTAGGAATCAATCGGACCACGGTCACGAACCTCATAGAGAAGACATAATTTTGCATTCACGATCCACTAATCGTTAATTTCGCCTGCGGCGGGTCGGCGGACCCGGTGCCGCACTGGGGCACCTTGCGATACAGCGCCTCAGACCCGCAGGGTCGACATTCCGCCATCGAGGCCGAGCACCTGGCCGGTGACCCAGCCGCTGTCGGCTGAAAGCAGGAATCGCGCCATCGCGGCGGCATCGGCCGGCGTTCCGACCCGCTTGAGGGGATACCGTGCAGCCATCGCCTCACGCTTCTCCGGTGTGGCCAGCATCCGGTCGACTAGTGGGGTGTCCACAAGGGCGGGTGCGATGGCGTTGATCCGGACCTTGGGCGCCCACTCGGCGGCCAGAGACCGAACCAGTCCCTCCACCGCGCCCTTGGCGGCGGCCACTGATGAGTGCATCGGCATCCCCTGACCGACGGCGACCGTGCTGAACAGCACCACGCTCGCCGGCTCGCCGTCGCTACCCTTCAGCCGAGCCTGACAGGCCTTCAGAAACCGCACGGCGCCAAGGACATTGACTTCCCAGTCGCGACGGAAGTCGTCTTCCGAGAGCGCCCGAAAACTCTTCAGGTTGACGGTGCCGGGGCAGTAGACCGCACCCTGGATGGAGTCCGGTGGATCAGGCAGCGGGTCGGATCCGGTGACATCGCAGGCGATGTGACGGACCGTCGGGCCGGTGGGCAATTCGTCGACGGCGCGTGACCAGACGTCGATCCGCGAAGCGGTCGGCGCCAGCAACCGCACCAGTTCAAGGCCGATCCCGCGACTTCCGCCCGCGACGAGATATGTACTCATCGGCCGATCATAGGGCGGTCAGCGGACTCCCACCCTGGAGGGCGCCGGCATCGTCGAACCGCAGGCGCACGCTGGTCCCCAGCCCGGAGGTATCAATAGTCACCGAGTCGGCCAGAGTGCGCATCAGCGGGATGCCGCGGCGGCCGGCTGTCACCCAAACGACGCGGCGTCGACCTTCTCGCGACGCGAATCAGTTAGTTGCCGGTGATGACGTTGCCCGGCAGCGCGGTCGGTGCCGGCTTAGCCTTCACCGAGGGCGTGAAGGAGCCGACCGACTTCTTCTCAGTCGGCGACGGAGCCGGTGAAGCACTGCTCTCCGACGGCGCCTTGGTCTCAGCGGGCTTGTCCTTGGTGCTGGAGCTACACGCTGTCAACGAGCCCATGCCGGCGATCGCGACGGCGCCTGCGACGAGGGCGATCCGTCGCGACATACGAGATGAAAACATAATTCCAACCCCACATTCCCCGCCCCAATAGGGGCGTGCTGCCATTATCGCAGAAACCGGTGGGGACCTCGGCTTTTCCGCCACACGGGAAATAGACCAGTCGGCTACTTGGTCATCTTGTTGGGTGCTTTGTCCTGCGGAGTGGCCTCTTCTGACTTCGTCAGGTTGAAGGCATCCTGATCGCCGTCACTGTCTATGGCGCCCTGCACCGAGTTGGTGAAGTCGCCCTGAGTGCCGTCATGGTCGACGGCGGTCTGATCCCCGCCGCTTGCGTTGATTTTCATCGGCTTAGGCGGTGGCGGGCCCAACGCCGCAGCGATGGGCGTTGCCCCCAGCGCAAGACCACCGATGAGAGCCAGGCCCGCGGCGGTAGATGATATCGAGATTCGAAGAGTGTTTCGCATAGTCCGAATATAAGGTTGCGAAATGCCAATCTGACTGCTCTGCAAGGCTATTCACAGATCATCGGCATCGCGCACACAGAAACATGACAGCTCCGCGCGAAGCGCGTGCGTTACGGAGCCCAGTAGTTGCCAGACATCACGATCATGCTCTGCAACATCAGGCTGGCGCTGAAGTAACTGTTGGCGGCCGAAGTCTGGGATTGGGCGACGGTGTAG
Organism: Mycobacteriaceae bacterium; assembly: GCA_037129875.1. Classification (GTDB taxonomy): domain Bacteria; phylum Actinomycetota; class Actinomycetes; order Mycobacteriales; family Mycobacteriaceae; genus Mycobacterium. The sequence goes on along the minus strand of JBAXUD010000019.1, from coordinate 4,364 downwards.
GCCCAGATCTTGTCCAGCCAAGCCTGATTCGCCGAATTGCCCATCGCAGCGGGTCCGAGAGTGGCAACGAATTCCGGATCCAGATAGTTGACGACCGGCGTTCCATCGAGCTTGTAGCCCGACACGACCTTGCTCGGATTGTCGCCGGTCTTGGTGCGGAACCAGGCGGTGATCTTCTGGGCCTCCGCCTTACTCACCCCGTCGCCGTAGACCGCCGCATCGACACCGAGGTGCCAGGGCACCCGCACCGAGTTGTACGAATACTGCCCGTCGGTGCTGCCCTCCAGGAAGTTGGGAGGTGCGGGTGCCGGGGTGGTATTCGTGTTCACCACGAAGTCGGCGATAAGGCCCGTCGTCGGTGCGTACGTCTTCTGTTGCTGGGCAATGAGATTCTGCGCTGCCGTGACGGCCGAATCCCAGAACGGGTCATTCGTGGCTGCTTTGAACGCCCGGAAATGATCGATCATCAGATCAGAGGGGCGAGTTGAGTTGTAGTGCGAATCTCCCGAGGTGTCCCAGTCTCCGAGCGTCGGCAGATAGGTCGTCGGGTTCATCTCGCTGGCCTTGATCGCGTTGATCCGGGTGAGGGCAAGCTGCTTGTAGTTGTATGTCCCCGCACTGCCCCACTGCCGGTCAGCCTGCAGCAATGCATAGGCGATGGACAGGTCGCCATCGGTGGCCGAATCGCTTCCGTCCACCGAAACAAATGAGGCGTTCTGCTCAGAGGCGTGCAAATTGGGATTGATCGAAGAGGGATGGCCGAGAACGTATTTCAGTATCCCGTCAAATGATGACTGCGCCGACGGGTCGGCACCTGCCATCACCACGGTCAGCTCCATTCCGTACCCCTGTCCCTCCGAGACGTACGGATAATCGGCACTCGCTTTGACCGCAAGCCCATAGCTTCCCGCCGATACGAGGAAGTTGGTCTTCCATCTGTTGTACAAGGAAACGACGGCGGCATCGATAGCCGCCTGGGAACCCGTCGGCTCCAACGTCCCGGCTGCATAGGGCCTCAAATGCGAACCGAATGGCACCGCCGACCCGGTCACGGTGTCGTCGTCGACGATCGTGCCCGTTGCCGTGGCACGGGTCAGGGTGGCGCCCGAGGGGGCGGACAGGGTGACGGTGAAACTCTCAGTCGGTTCGGTCGTGGTGTCACCCGTGACGCCGACGTTGAGGGTCTTGGCGGTTTCCCCGGCGGCGAAGGTGACGGTGCCGGTGGTCGCGGTGTAGTCGGAGCCGGCCGTCGCCGTGCCGTTAGCGGTCGCATAACCGACGGTGATCGATGTCGTTGACGCCTTCGACAACGTCACGGTGAAGGCCATGTTCGACGTGCCGCTGGCACCTTCGGCTTTGCTCGCATCGGCGATCGACAGCGTCGGCAGCACGGGGGCGGTGTCGTCATTGCGGATCGTGCCGGTCGCGCGGGCTCGCGAAATGGTCGCCCCCGAGGCCCCCGACAACTTCACGGCGAACGTTTCGTCGGCCTCGACGGTGGTGTCACCGAGCACCCCGACGGTCACCGATTTGGACGTCTCGCCCGGCGCGAAGGTGAGCGTGCCCGAACCTGTCACGTAGTCCGATCCGGCTGTTGCCGTCCCGTTGGTCGTCGCATAACCGACGGTGACTGATGTCGTCCACACCTTCGACAACGTCACGGTGAAGGCCATGTTCGACGTACCGCTGCTGCCTTCGGCTTTGCTCGCATCGGCGATCGACAGCGTCGGCGACTTCACCCTGGTGGCGGCGGCCGAAACCGATGTCGTAGCCGAAGTGGTCGCAGGGGCGAAGTCGCTCAGCAGATTTTCGATTTCGCGCCGGACCAACGACAACACGGCGATGCCGAACTGGCTTGGAATGCCCGGGACATCGCTGCCCAATGGGGACGACGGAAGTCCCAACAGCTTGCGAAAGCCCGCGAGGATCCCGGTTGGCGACGCCGATGCTGCCACCGCAGCCGCGGTGGGCTTCAACGGTGTCAGTACAGCGGATACCGGTGCAGCAGGCGTGATGCCGCCACTGGAACTCGTCTTAGCCACGATATGGGATTCACCGGAAGATGCTGCGGCCGGAGCGAACTCGTCAAGGCGCGGCGCTGCGCCGCTGAGCGGGCCGTCGCCTATTGCGGTCACATCGGTTGCCGTCACGGTGTGTGGGTTCGAACCGCCCGATGCTCGCACCTGGGCCGAGGGCCGCGGCACCCGTGCCGCCGATGCCGACCTGCCCGAAGCCCGCGTTCCTCCGGGTGGGACGTCGACCCCGGCTTGAGGCTCTGGCCCCCTCGGGTTGGACTCGCGCGACGGTGCGGGCCGGGTGTCGGATGAATGAACAGAAGGACCGGAATCTGAGTCGTCAGCTACGGCAATCCCGGGACTGGTGGCGATCGCCAGTCCTAAGGCCGCCGCAAACGCCGCAGAACCTGCGCGTGCACCAAGATCAGCCGCATCCATGACGCCTCCAAGGTCGCCGGCCAGCCGGTAGCCTCAGTGTCCGCTCATACGCGCCGCAATGTAGTGGACAAAAGACCCCAATCTCGGCGGAGCCCCAGACGTCACAGGGACCAGATGCGGATCGGATGAAATGCGGGGTCAAACGTGGTGGTCCCGGCTGGGATCAAACCAGCGACCTTCCGCGTGTGAATTGGAAAGAATGACCGCTGACCTGCGCCAACAGCGCGAGAACGCGGCGCACACCGCGCACTGACCTCGCTCGACGCACCGGCTCCTGATCTGAACCGGACAGGAACCGGACACGCTTCAGGCCCCTGACGGGAAAAGCCCCCGGCAACCCCATTCCTCGCAAGAACGGTGGCCGAGGGCTCCCAGAAGGGCCCTTTGGTGCCTCCAGAAGAAATGGTGCCAGGCATTTCTGGCACCAACAACCCCGCGCCGGCGAAGGCCGGCCAACGCCACTCGTCCCCCGCGACTGAGCCCGAATCGGACCGCGGGACTCTCGGCGGGCCTGTTAGCGCAGCTGTATCAAGGGCGGGGCCGCGGGAGGAGCCGCGGTCGGAGCTGAGGAGCCGCCCCCGGCGGCGACGAGGCGGAGACCACAAGCGGATCCGGGAGCGGACCCGAGCGCCAGCGTCCCACCGATACCAGCGGAGTTAACAGGCCCGCAACCGCACCCCGCTGCCGAGCTGGACCACAGCGCTGGGAGCGCAGTAGCGGCGAACGGACAGAGCAGCGCGCACGGGCTTGTTATATGTGCCAAAACTGTCCACGCGCAGGCCGGTGGCGGTTCGGTAGCCACGGATGGCCCGGTCGCGGAAGTCTTCGGTCCGAGCTTTCCCGGTCAGGCCGACGTCGCCTCTGCGGCTTCGCGGTTCCGCTCACCGGAAGGCATCGCCGGTATCGACCGCAGAGACATCGAGTTCGGGGGCGGCCAGTTTCACTTGACCATCACGTCATGGTCGCGCAAGTCGAGGGCCAACATGTGCCGGAAGCTGGCCGAGTACGACTACAACCAGATGTTCGCCGATGACCGGACCCCGGCGATGGTCACCTTCACCTATCCCGATGACTGGCTGACCGTCGCGCCGTCGGGGACTGCCGTCAAAAGGCATTTGCGGCTGTGGGCCAAAAGGTTCCGGACCGAATGGAACGAAACGCCAAGCTAAATCTGGAAGATGGAGTTCCAGATGCGTGGTGCTCCGCACCTTCACCTGGGCATGGCCTTCCCAGCCGGGACCGGCAAGTCGGGGCTGCCGTTTCGCCAATGGTGTTCCGGGGCATGGGCCGACGTCGTGGACCATCCCGATCCCGAGCAGCGTGCCCGTCATCTCAATGCCGGCACTGCAGTCGACATCATCGCCGGCGTGAAAGGTCGCGACCCGAAACGGCTGGCGATCTACTTCACCAAGCACGCCGCCCGAACTCCGGCAGCAGCAAGGAGTACCAACACATCGTTCCCGAGGCCTGGTTGCAGCCGGGGAAAGGTCCCGGCCGGTTCTGGGGTGTGGCCGGTTTGCAGCGGGCCACGATCAAGGTCGAGATCGGCCGGACCGACTACATCAACGCCCGCCGCATCGTGCGCCGTTGGTCCCGCGCCCAGGCTGCGTACTCCGATCCGGCCAACCGCTTCCCCACCGCCGTCAATCCCCGAACGGCCAAGGTCTGCGTTCGCCGGGCAGAATCCAGAACAGGCCTCGCCACCGTCCGGCGAGTGAGCCGGCGGCGGCAACTCTGCACGCACGGCGGTCTCGCGGGCGGCTTCGCGTTGGCGAACAACGGGCCTGAGTTTGCCTCGCAACTGGCCCGGGCCTTGTCCCGATGGTAATTATTGCCGATCTAGCGAGCGCCGCCCTTGAACTTGCCAGCCGGTCGGTGCGATTCGAGGTATTCGATTAGCGCCCGTCGTAT
>JBAXUD010000189.1:0-6541 GCA_037129875.1 Mycobacteriaceae bacterium | reverse complement strand
CGATCTCGGCGTCGCTGACATTGCACGGCGGGCAGGCGTGGATGCGGTTGAAGTTGCCGAACGGCAGCAGACCGTTCGACTTGCACGCTGCCAGAACATCGTTCATCGCCGGGCTCGAAGCGCCGTAGGGAGCCAGCGGCTCCCGGGTCTCGGGGTTGGCGACCAACTCGAGTGCCCAGAACACGCCGAGGCCGCGAACCTCGCCGACTGAGGGATGGCGCTGGGCCAACTCACGCAGGCCCGGGCCGAGTACCTGCTCTCCGATGCGCGCGGCGTTGGCCACCATGCCCTCCTCCTCCATGGCGTTGATGGTCGCCACCGCGGTCGCACATGCCAGCGGGTGCCCGGAGTAGGTGAGACCGCCGGGGTAGGCCCGGTCGGTGAAGCTGGAGTAGATGGCGTCGTTGATCGCGACGCCACCGAGGGGAACGTAGCCCGACGTCACTCCCTTGGCGAAGGTCATCAGGTCCGGGACGACGTCGAAATGGTCGATGCCGAACCACTTTCCGGTGCGTCCGAAGCCGGCCATCACCTCGTCGGCGATGAACACGATGCCGTGGCGGTTGCAGAACTCCCGCACGCCGGCCATGTAGCCGGGGGGCGGGACCATGATGCCTGCCGTTCCCGGTATCGACTCCAGGATGATCGCGGCGATCGTGGCCGCACCTTCGTGGGCGATGAGGCGCTCGAGGTACTCCAGCGCCCGCTGCGACTCCTGCTGCTCGTTCTCGGCGTAAAACGACGAGCGGTACAGGAACGGGCCGTTGAAGTGGACGACGCCGGCGCTGCCGTAGTCGTTGGGGTACCGGCGCGGGTCGCCGGTGAGGTTGATGGCGGTGTCGGTACCGCCGTGATAGGAGCGGTAGCGCGCGAGCACCTTGCGCCGGCCGGTGTGCAGGCGGGCCATCCGGACAGCATGCTCGACGGCGTCGGCGCCACCGTTGGTGAAGAACACCCGGTTCAGATCACCAGGCGTGCGCTCGGCGATCAGCCGGGCGGCCTCCGAACGGGCGGCGTTGGCGTGCTGCGGGGCGACCGTGCACAGTTTGGCGGCCTGCTCGGCGATCGCGGCGACGACCTTCGGGTGCTGATGCCCGATGTTGGTGAAGACCAGTTGCCCGGAGAAATCCAGCAGCCGGTTGCCCTCGCCGTCCCAGACGTAGGAACCCTCCGACGCGACTATCGTCATGGGTTTGATCTGCGCCTGCGCCGACCAGGAATGGAAGACGTGCCGGCGGTCGAGTTCGTAGGCCCGGGCAGCTTCGGCGCGGGCGGCGTCAAGGTCCTGGCCGTGAGGCAGGGCGGTCTCGGTGGTCGTCATGGTGCGCAATGTTACGGCAGGTCAGCGGTGCGGTGGACGGCCACGTTTCGGCCACGGTCGGGGGTGCGGACAACACCGTTGCGTCACGGTTCGACAAAGTGCCCTGCAGTCTTCCGGCGACGGCTGGTAACGCGCACGCAGCTGTTGTAAAAGTGGTTGTAGTGACTGGTGCGTCAAATGTGGTGAAGCGCCACGAGGACAGATCAGTCGATGGGCTCGGACCGGAGGTACCGGAGTAGCCCGGAGAGGTAGTGGACATGAAGCGCATGGGTGCGGCAATGGTCGGCCTGGTGCTGCTGATCCTGACGGCGGCACTGGGGTCGTTCTCGGCCTCGGCAGCCCCGGTCTCACGCGACCAGGCCGTCAACCTGGTGATCGCGCGGGGCTTGGCTCAGCGCGGCGTGCCATACGCGTGGGGTGGCGGCGACATCAACGGACCCACGCTGGGCAAGGCAGACGGCGGGACGCCGGCCGTGGCGCCAGCCGTGGCGCCGGCCGTGGCGCCGGCCCTGGCGCCGGGGGTCGCCGCGGACTCCCTGCCGAGCGCCGCCCCGGCCGTCGTCGGCTTCGACGCCTCGGGTCTGATCCAGTACATCTTCGCCGGGGTCGGCGCGAAACTGCCGCGGTCCTCGGGGGCGATGTACAACGTCGGTCAGAAAGTGACGCCGGCGCAGGCACTTCCGGCCGATCTCATCTTCTACGGGCCGGACGGCTCGCAGAGCGTCACAATGTTCCTGGGCAACAACCAGATGCTCGAGGTGGGCGACAAAGGCGTGGTGGTATCGCCGGTGCGAACAACCGATATGGCGCCGTACTTGATCAGGATCATCGCCTGATCATCGATCGAGCCCGGTTCATCCCCTAACCGGCCGATCGCACAAGCCCCGGGCCGCCACAGCAGGCGACCCGGGGCTTCTGCGCTACGCGCATTCGGTGCAGACCGACTCACCGTTCCGGCCGTGGGCCAACCGGCTGCGGTGGTGCACCAGAAAGCAACTGCTGCAGGTGAACTCGTCGGCCTGCTTGGGCACCACCCGCACGATGAGTTCTTCGTCGGACAGGTCGGCGCCGGGCAGTTCGTAGGACTCCACCAGGTCGGGCTCGTCAATATCGGATACGGCCGCCGCCGGGGCGATGCGCCGGCCGGCCAGGTCATCCAGAGATTCGTCGGCCTCAACCGGTGCGCGACGAGGTGCGTCGTAGTCAACGGTCATGTGTCATGCCTTTCAGGTTCGTGTCCCCGTGCCTCTTGTTCGGTTCTAGCCCCGGCCGATGCGGACTTATTCCCCACACCCCGGCGGCCTAAACCCCCGACTTTCCGGGCGGGTCAAATCCGCCAGAGCGATTCCTGGGCCACGCTGGCCACCAGCGCGCCGTCGGCGTCATGAATCGCCCCGAAGGCCAGGCCCCTCGCATCACGGTGAGTCACACCCACGGCGTCGTAGCAGTGCCATTGATTGGGGTCGACGGGCCGGTGCAGCCACAGTGCGTGGTCCAGGCTGGCCGCTCCGCCTGCTCCCGGCTCCTGCCTGCCGGGTGGACGCGCGGTGGTCACCATGCCCAGGTCCGAGATGAACGTCAGTGCACATGCACGCAGAACCGGGTCGTCCTCGATCGGCTCGCGGGAGCGAAACCAGAACGGCTGGATCGGCCACTGAGCGTGTCCGCCCCCGGGTTCGCCGGCGACCGCTTCGCGGGGACCGACCCGGGCCTCGAAGTAGTCGGCCCAGCGTTCCGGGGGAGTCACCAGCACGGTCGCCTCGGCCAGCGGGAGCCGCACGGCGGCGGGCCGCTGCCAGTCGACGGTCGGTTCGGGAAGGTGAAACGACGCCAGCATCTCGAAGATCGCCACGCCGTCCTGGCCGGCCGTCACTCTGCGGGTGTTGAACGAGCGCCCGTCGCGGGTGAGCTCCACGGTGTACTCGACGTCGACACCGACCCGTCCGCCCTTGATGAAATAGGCATGCAGGGACTGCGGCAACCGGTCGGGCGGCACCGTGGCAGCAGCGGCGGCCAGCGCCTGCGCCGCGATCAGGCCGCCGAACAACCGCGGCCCGGCGCCCAGTGCCATCGAGGTCCGGAAGGTGCATCCGTCGCCGTTGAGGCGCACGAGATGGGCAATCCAGCTCGGCATGGTCCTCCAGCAGTGGGGCGTTGACGGGTCATCAGGGCGGGCCTCACGATAGCGCCGGCACTTAGACTCACCGCCATGGAGCGGGGCCGGCGGCATAAGTTCGAGGCGCCGACGGGCCTGCTCGACATCGATGACTGCGTGGACGCCGCAGGCGAGATCACGCTGCCTGCCGGTACGACGCTGACGTCGCTGATCGACCGCAACGTCGCCAACGTCGGCGACACGGTGGCCTACCGCTTCCTCGACTTCTCCCGATCCGAAGGCGACGCGGTGGAGGTGACCTGGGCGCAACTCGACGTCCGGATGAGAGCCATCGCCGCCCGAATCCAGCAGTCGGTAATGCGTGGCGACCGGGTCGCGATCCTCGCCCCGCAGGGCCTTGACTACGTGGCAGCGTTCTTCGCTGCACTCAAGGCCGGCACCATCGCGGTCCCGCTGTTCGCACCTGAGTTGCCCGGGCACGCCGAACGTCTCGAGGTCGCCCTGATCGATGCCACCCCGGCAGTCCTGCTAACAACCGGCGCCGCCGCCGGCGCCGTCGAGGGGTTCCTGAGCAAGCTGGCAGGGTCGGCCCCTCCGGTGATCGTCATCGACGACATCGAGGACGAGGTGGCCGAGCAATTCGTGCCGGTGGCCGTCGATATGGACGACGTGTCGCACCTGCAGTACACCTCGGGAACGACGCGGCCCCCGACGGGCATCGAGATCACCCACCGGTCGTTCTGTACGAATCTTGTGCAGATGATCCTCTCGATCGACCTGCTGAACCGGAACACCCACGGCGTCAGCTGGTTACCGCTGTACCACGACATGGGTTTGTCGATGATCGGCTTCCCGGCCACCTACGGAGGGCACTCCACCCTGATGACGCCGACAGCGTTCGTCCGGCGTCCGCAACGCTGGATTCGCGCGCTGTCGGATGCCTCACGGCAGGGCCGGGTGGTCACCGCAGCGCCGAACTTCGCTTACGAATGGGCGGCCCAGCGCGGCAAACCGGAGCCGGGGGAGTACATCGACTTGGCCAACGTCGTGGCGATCATCGGCTCCGAGCCGGTCAGCATGGCCGCCATCGACGCCTTCAACGACGCCTTCGCGCCGCACGGTCTGCCGCCCACGGCGATGAAGCCCTCCTACGGCATCGCCGAGGCGACCTTGTTCATCGCCAACATCCCACCCGACGCCTGCGCCGAGGCGACGTATTTCGACGCCGACCTGCTGGCCGCCGGTCAGGCCGTTGCGGTGCCCGCCGAGGCGCCCAACGCGGTGGCCCACGTGTCGTGCGGCGTGGTGGCCCGCGGCCTTCGCGCCGTCGTGGTCGACCCCGAGACAGGCGAGGAGTTGCCGGACGGTTCGGTGGGCGAGTTCTGGCTGCACGGCGACAATGTCGGTCGCGGCTACTGGCGCCGCCCCGAGGAGACCCGGCTGACGTTCGGTGCCCGCTTGGCCGGGCGTCTCCCGCTGGGCAGCCGGGCGACCGGAGTCGATGCCGATGCCGACTGGCTGCGCACCGGCGATCTGGGGATGTTCGTCGACGATCAGTTGTATGTGACCAGCCGGATCGTCGACCTGCTCAGCATCGACGGCCGCACTCTCTACCCGCAGGACATCGAGGCCACCGCCGCGGACGCCTCGGCACTGGTGCGCCGCGGGTACGTGGCTGCGTTCACGGCGCCCGGTAACGATGGCAGCGCCGATCTGATTATCGTTGCCGAAAGAGCAACGGGCACAGCGCATTCCGATCCCGCGGCGGCTATCGAGTCGATCCGTGCGGCAGTCTCGCAGCGGCACGGTCCTACACCGGCCGACATCCGGATCCTGCCGGCCGGTGCGATCCCGCGGACCACCAGCGGCAAACTGGCCCGCCGGATATGCCGGACGGACTATCTCAACGGGTCACTGAAAGGTCACCGGCGATAACCCGATGTGGTGTCCGGTCGCGATATGTTGACTCGGATGGCACCCAACCTGATCAACCTCTACCGCCGAACCGGCGCCGACGTCCCGTTCGGCAATCCGCTCGCCTCGCATGACACCGAGATGGAGGGCTGGTTCTGGCGGGTGTCCGACGAAGCCAGCGGCCGCGCGCTCATCGCGCTGTGCAGCGTCAACCGGCACCCGGACGGCGACTGGTCGACCACGGCGGTGGCGGTGCATCCAGGTTTGACGGTGCGGTCGGCAGCCCTGTCAGGCGCGGGTGCCCACCACCACCCGTTCAGCGTCACCGCCGGCGATGCGGCCGGCAACTTCACCGTCGGGGCCGACCGGGTGCACTTCGAACTAGATGACCTCACGCTCGACATGGAGTTTCGCGATCGGGTGTTGTGGCCCAAGGCTTTCGGCGGTGGCGGGGTGTTCTCCGCTATTCCATTCCTCAACCAGTACTGGCACCCGTACTACCTCGGTGGCCGGGCCAGCGGCACAGTGAGCTACGGCAGCGAGAGTTGGTCTTTCGACAACGCCAAGCTCTACGCGGAACGCAACTGGGGCAAGGGTTTTCCATTGCGCTGGTGGTGGGGACAGGCGCACGACTTCGGCGACGCCGACGTGTCGGTGGCGTTCTCCGGGGGGCTGCTCTCGCTGGGCCCGATCGCGCGCGACGTCAACGGCGTGGTGGTGCGGGTCGGAACGACCGTCATCCGGATGACGCCTCCCACGCTGGTGCGTTCGGAGATCGGCGACAACCGCTGGCGCCTCTGGGGCAAGTCACGCCGGTTCGAGATCGAGTTGGACGGCGACGGTACCCATCTGCCGCCGCATGTGCTGCCCGTTCCACTCCCGGCCGAGCGCCGCAATATCGACACCGATTTCGAGCATCTCGGCGGCCGGTTGCGCTTAACGGTCCGCGAGTACGGAAAGGTGCTGTTCGACGGCACCTCGGAGATGGCCGGACTCGAAGTCGGTACCCGGCCCGAGTAACGCTCGGCCCGCGGCATCTGCCGAATGGAGAGGTCGAAAGTCACTTGTTTACGGCTCGGAACCAGGCTTTCCTGGAATCGTTCCGTCCCCCCGCTGCCGGGTCACTAGTGTCCGCATCGACAGCGAACGCAGTGCCGGAGGTATCAGATGTCGGAGATCGACGTAAAGAC
>JBAXUD010000188.1:0-6547 GCA_037129875.1 Mycobacteriaceae bacterium | reverse complement strand
GTTGCCGTGGCTGATCTGGTTCTTTTCGAGGTTGTCGATCGCGTTGCGGTGATCACCGTCAACGACCCGGAGCGGCGTAACGCGGTGACCGACGCCATGTCCGAACAACTGCGCGACGCGGTTGGGCGCGCCGAGGGCGACCCGGGGGTGCACGCGGTGGTCGTCACCGGCGCCGGCAAGGCGTTCTGCGCAGGGGCCGACCTTTCGGCGTTGGGCGCTGCCGCCCGGGACGGGCTGGAACGTATCTACGCCGGATTCATGGCCGTGGGCCGCTGCTCGCTTCCAACGATCGCGGCGGTCAACGGCGCGGCGGTGGGGGCCGGCATGAATCTGGCACTGGCCGCCGATGTCCGCATCGCCGGGCCGCACGCGATCTTCGACCCCCGCTTTCAGAAACTCGGCATTCATCCCGGCGGGGGCGCCACCTGGATGCTGCACCGGGCGGTCGGACCTCAGGTGGCCCGCGCGGCACTGCTGTTCGGGATGAGTTTCGACGCCGAGGCCGCGGTGCGTCACGGACTGGCCCTCACGGTCGCCGAACACCCGGTTGCCGCGGCCCTCGAGTTGGCGGCCGGACCGGCGGCGGCGCCGCGCGAGGTGGTGCTGGCCACCAAGGCCTCCATGCGGGCGACCGCGGTGCCCGGTTTCAGCGACGTCGCCCACCACGAGGCCGCCAAGGACATCGAGCTGGGACCACAGGCAAACTCAATCGAGTCCCCGGAGTTCCAGGCTCGTCTGGCTGCCGCCCGAAAGCGTTGAGAATCAGGCAGCCAGCGCAATAGGCGCGAGCCGGTTGTTCAGCCACACCTCGACATCGCTCATCGGCGTCGGCGGAGTGCCCGGCGCCGGAGGCGCCATCGAGTGGTGGTGCGCCCCTGTCGGAGTGGTGTATCGGGCTGTGTGCGTGCCGTTTTCACCGATTTCGACGCTGACCGTCCAGCCCGGCGTCTCCTTGGTGTAGTTGCACCGCTCGCACAGACCCAGTCCGTTCGCGGCGCTGGTGGCCCCGCCCCTGCGATGCGGGGAGGCGTGGTCGCGGTGACGGACGGGCGCGTCGCAGTACGGGGTGCGGCAGCGCTGATCGCGCAGGCCGATGAACTCGGCCAGACCCTTTGGGAACACTCGCGACCGGGAATCCATGGCCACCAGTGCGCCACTGGCGGGGGTGGCGTAGAGGCGACGCAGCGTCGCCAGCGAGTCCGGGTTCTCAACCGCGGCGGCGATGAGATTCTGTGCGACCGCCGACGGGACCGACCCGTACCCGGCGATCACCGCGGCAGCGTTCTCGACTCCCAGCAGAGCCTGGTCCGAGATCACGAGATTCACCGCGACCGGAACAGGTTGCGCTGCAGGCCGACCGGTGACACGTTCAACGAGCGCGTCGGCCATCACCTGTCCGCGGGATCGTCCATCGCAGCAAACGTCGGCCTCGCGCTTGAGGGCTGCATAGACCGAAACGCCCTGCGCCACCGGAAGAAGCGCCGTTACATACGTCATGGTGTCCGGCGCCGGCCGGATGGTGACGGTGCGCTCTTCGGTGGCCCGCGCGGCGCGGTCCACCACCGCGTGTGGATCCAGACGGTAGGCGATCGCCTTGGCGGCAGCGGCCAGTGCCGCATCACCGACGCCGTCCAATCCTTGGACTTTCGAGCACAGTTCGGCGTCGAGCCGGCGCCGGTCGTCGACGTCGAGGCAGGCGGACTCCCGCACCACGATGGTGGCCCGCCATTCCGAGAGCGCGCCGATTTCCAGCGCCGCCAAGGTGTGCGGCATCTCGTGGACGAGGGCTTTTGCAAATCCGAGGTGCCGGCTACCGCGTGCCGGTGAGTCCCGTCGCGCCAGCGCGACCTCAGCAGCCACGCCCCGTCCACGCCGCGCGGCGGGCATGCCGGCGGCGGCCTCCGCGGCCCGCCGGGTGGCGTCGAGTGCCGCGGCGAGTCTGGCCTGCCGGGCCGCTGCGGCCGCTTTGAGCCGCTCCAGTGCGGCGATACCTTCTACGAGTTCGGACTCCTCGCCGTCCCAATCCGTCTTTGGAGGGGGGTCCCACGCCGTCATATCGAACATGCTCTCGATACTAAAGGCGCGGACCGACAAGAACCCGCGCTACCTCAGCCCCATCTCGCGGGCGATGAGCATCAGCTGCACTTCGCTTGTGCCCTCGCCGATTTCGAGGATCTTGCTGTCTCGGTAGTGACGCGCCACCGGGTACTCGTTCATGAATCCGTAGCCGCCATGAATCTGGGTGGCGTCCCGGGCGTTGTCCATCGCGGCCTCGCTGGCGACAAGCTTGGCGATCGCGGCATGTTTCTTGAACGGCTTGCCGGCCAGCATCAGCGCCGCGGCGTCGTAATAGGCGGTGCGAGCGGTGTGTGCGCGCGCCTCCATCCGGGCGATCTTGAATTCGATGGCTTGGTACCGGCCGATCGGCTGGCCGAAGGCGGTCCGTTCGCCGGCGTACTTCACGCACTCGTCGACGCAACCCTGCGCGGCGCCGGTCGCGATGGCAGCGATGGCGATCCGGCCCTCGTCGAGAATCTGGAGGAAGTTCGCGTAGCCGCGGCCACGCTCGCCGAGCAGGTTCTCCTCGGGGACCCGCACATCGGTGAACGACAGCGGGTGGGTGTCGGAGGCGTTCCAGCCGACTTTGTTGTAGGCCGGTTCGGCGACGAACCCCGGCGTCGGCACCGGCATCAGGATGGCCGAGATCTCCCGGCGATCGCCCACCGTGCCGGTGACCGCCGTAACGGTGACCAGGCGGGTGATGTCGGTGCCGGAGTTGGTGATGAACTGCTTGGAGCCGTTGATCACCCAGTGGCCGTCGTCGAGTCGCGCGGTGGTCTTGGTCGCGCCGGCGTCGGTGCCGCCACCGGCCTCGGTCAGGCCGAATGCGCCCAGCGCACGCCCACTGGTCAGCAGCGGCAACCACTCCTGCTTCTGGGCCTCGGTGCCGAACCGGTAGACCGGCATGGCACCCAGCGACACCCCGCCCTCCAGGGTGATCGCGACGCTCTGGTCGATCTTGCCCAGTTCCTCAAGAGCCAGGCACAGCGCGAAGTAGTCGCCGCCCATGCCGCCGTACTCCTCGGGAAACGGCAGACCGAACAGCCCCATCTCCGCCATCCCCGCCACCACCTCGTAGGGGAAGGAGTGCTCGGCGTCGTGATGGGCCGAGACAGGGGCGACGACCTCGCGGGCGAAGTCGCGCACCGTCTTGGCCAGCTGCTGATATTCGTCGGGAAGTGTTGCCGTGGAGAGAAATTCGACCATCATCCGTGCCCTTCCGTGATTGCCGTTATCCGGGCCAGCGGCTGGCCCACCTTGACCTGATCTCCGACAGCGACGAGCAGGTGCGCCACACCGGCAACCGGCGAGCGCAGCGAGTGCTCCATCTTCATGGCCTCGACGGCCACCACGACGTCACCGGCCTCGACCATCGCACCGTCGGAAACCCCCATGGCGACAACCGCACCCGGCATCGGGCTGACGATGTCGGCGTCGCCCTCGTGTTCATCGTCCGCGCGCGCGGGGGCTTCGCGCACCTCCTCGAGCATCACGGTGCCGAATTCTCCGGCGAGCCAGATCTGGTGGTCGTGCTCGGCCACCAGAAACTCGCACCGGATGTCGTCGAGTGTGAGCGCCAGCCGTCCGTCGACGATGCCGGCCGTGAAAGGACGCCGCTTGCCGCCCTCCACCCAGACCTGTGCGCGCTGCGGGCTTCCCACGATGTGGACGTGGTCGGTGCGATCGCCACCGCTGAGCCGGATCGCCCAGCCCGCGTGCTCCCCCAGCCGCCACCCGCTGGGAATGTCCCAGACGTCGGAGGGACTATCGGGCCAGGCGCGCAGCCACCGGTAGACGGCTGCGGTGATGAACGCCTCGTCATCGACATCCGGCGGGATGTACTGCAAACGCTCCAGCAGCTCGGTGTCCAGCCGTCCGGCTGCAACATCGTTGTCGGACAACACGAAACGCAGGAAGTCGATGTTGGTGCCCACGCCGAGGACGGCGGTGCGGCTCAGGGCGCGGTCGAGTCCGCTCAGCGCAGCGCTGCGGTCATCGGCGTGCACGATGACCTTGGCCAGCATCGGGTCGTATTCGCTGCCGACGGTCATCCCGGCGGCCAGGCCGGAGTCGACCCGCACGACTGCCCCGGAGGTGACCTCCGCGCCGGTCGGTTCGACGACCTTCAGCACGGGTCCGCCGGTCGGCAGGAAGCCGGCGGCGGGATCTTCGGCGTACACCCGGGCTTCGACGGCGTGTCCGCGCAGCACGATCTCGCTCTGGGTGACCGGCAGAAGCTCCCCCGCGGCGATGCGGACCTGCCACTCGACCAGGTCCCAACCGGTGACCATCTCGGTGACCGGGTGCTCAACCTGAAGCCGGGTGTTCATCTCCATGAAGAAGAACTCGTCGGGCCGGTCGGCGGAGACGATGAATTCGACGGTGCCCGCGCCGACATAGTCGACGCTGCGGGCGGTATCGCAGGCGGCCGCCCCGATCCGCGCCCTCGTCGCCGGATCCAGCAGCGCAGACGGCGCCTCCTCGATGACCTTCTGATGGCGGCGTTGCAGGCTGCATTCCCGCTCACCCAGGTGCAGGACGTTGCCGTGGGTGTCGGCGAGCACCTGCACCTCGATATGGCGGGGCCGAAGCACGAAGCGCTCCAGGAACAGGGTGTCGTCGCCGAACGCGGCGGCCGCCTCGCGCCGCGATGCCGCCAGTGCTTCCGGCAGGTCGGCCGGATCGTCGACCCGGCGCATTCCTTTGCCCCCGCCGCCGGCCGAGGGCTTCACCAGGACGGGGAAGCCGATGTCGGGGGCGGCGGCGATCAGGTCGGCGTTGGACAGCCCCGGTTCGGCGATGCCGGGAACAACGGGAACCCCGAAGGCCGACACCGTCGCCTTGGAAGCGATCTTGTCGCCCATCGTCGCGATCGCGGCTACGGGCGGACCGATGAAGACCAGGCCGACGGACTGCAGTGCAGCCGCGAATTGGGCGTTCTCGGAAAGGAATCCGTAGCCCGGATGCACGGCTTGGGCTCCGGTCCGCACTGCGGCCGCGACGACCGCGTCGATGTCGAGGTAACTCTGCCGCGCCGGCGGCGGCCCGATCCGGACCGCGATGTCGGACTCGGTGACGTGCCGCGCGCCGGCGTCGGCGTCGCTGTAGACGGCGACGGAGCGGATACCCATCGCCTTGAGAGTGCGGATCACCCGCACTGCGATCTCGCCGCGGTTGGCGACCAGAACGGTGGAGAACGGCGCGGTGGTCATCGGTTGAATAGTCACGGTCACATCCGGAAGACGCCGTAGGAGACCGGCTCGAGCGGCGCATTGGCCGTCACTGAAAGAGCCAGTCCGAGAATGGTTCTGGTGTCAGCGGGATCGATCACTCCGTCGTCCCAGAGTCGCGCGGTGGAGTAGTACGGATTGCCCTGCTCTTCGTACTGGGCCCGGATGGGCGCCTTGAACGCCTCGGCCTCCTCGTCGGTCATGTCTCCGCTGACGGTGGCCAATACGGCTGCGGCCTGCTCGCCGCCCATCACCGAGATCCGTGCGTTGGGCCACATCCACAGGAAACGCGGCGAATAGGCGCGCCCGCACATCGAGTAGTTGCCGGCTCCGTAGGAGCCGCCGATCACGACCGTCAGCTTCGGCACCCGTGCACAGGCGACCGCGGTCACCATCTTGGCGCCGTGCTTGGCGATCCCGCCGGCCTCGTAGTCGCGGCCCACCATGAAGCCGGTGATGTTCTGCAGGAAGACCAGCGGGATGACGCGCTTGTCGCACAGCTCGATGAAATGCGCTCCCTTGAGCGCAGATTCGGCGAACAGCACACCGTTATTCGCCACGATGCCGACCGGATGGCCGTGGATGCGGGCGAACCCGGTGACCAACGTGCTGCCGTAATCGGCTTTGAATTCGGTGAATTCGCCCGCGTCGACGATTCGGGTGATCACTTCGCGGACGTCGTAGGGCACGCGTGCGTCGGCGGGCACCACGTCGTACAGATCATGCTGGTCGGCGATCGGCTCCGCCGTCGGCCGGATATCCCACGGCACCGCCGGGCGCGGACCCAGTGTGGCGACGATGTCGCGGACGATGCGCAGCGCGTCGCGATCGTCGCGGGCGAGGTGGTCGACCACCCCGGAGGTCTTGGCGTGCAGGTCGCCACCGCCGAGGTCCTCGGCGCTCACCACTTCTCCGGTGGCGGCTTTCACCAGCGGCGGGCCGCCCAGGAAGATGGTGCCCTGGTTGCGCACGATCACCGTCTCGTCGCTCATCGCCGGCACGTAGGCGCCGCCGGCGGTGCAGGACCCGAGAACCGCCGCGATCTGCGGGATCCCGGCGGCGCTCATGGTGGCCTGGTTGAAGAAGATGCGCCCGAAGTGCTCGCGGTCCGGGAACACCTCGTCCTGGCGCGGCAGAAACGCGCCGCCCGAGTCCACCAGGTAGATGCACGGCAGCCGGTTCTGTGCGGCGATCTCCTGGGCGCGCAGGTGCTTCTTGACCGTCACCGGGTAGTAGGTGCCGCCTTTGACCGTCGC
>JBAXUD010000187.1:0-6549 GCA_037129875.1 Mycobacteriaceae bacterium | reverse complement strand
TCCTGCAGATCGTCAACTTCAACCTGCGCGGCTCGCAGTACGCGATCGCCGGCACCGTGCGTGGTCTGGATGCCCTCGAGGCCGAGATCGAGCGGCGCCGCGAGATCACCGGCGGTAAGCGGGCCTACATCCAGGTGCCCGGCATCGACGTGCCGTTCCACTCCGATGTGCTGCGCGTCGGGGTCGACGAGTTCCGCGGTTCGCTGGAGCGCATCATGCCGCGCGACGCCGACCCGTCGGTGCTCATCGGCCGCTATATCCCCAACCTCGTCCCGCGGCTGTTCACCCTGGACCGCGACTTCATCCAGGAGATCCGCGATTTGGTTCCGGCCGAGCCGCTGGATGAGATCCTCGCCGATTACGACACCTGGATCACCGAGCGCCCGGGAGAAGTTGGCCGCCGCGTGGTCATCGAACTGCTCGCCTGGCAGTTCGCCAGCCCCGTGCGCTGGATCGAGACCCAGGATCTGCTGTTCACCGAGGAGGCCGCCGGCGGGGTGGGCATCGAGCGCTTCGTCGAGATCGGTGTGCGATCGGCGCCCACGGTCGCCGGACTGGCCACCAACACCCTGAAGCTGCCCGAATTCGCCTACAGCACAGTCGAAGTGCTCAACGCCGAGCGCGACGCCGCCGTGCTGTTCGCCACCGACACCGACCCGGAACCGGAGCCCGAGGTCGAGGCCGAGCCGGTCGCGTCAACCGCGGAGCCGGAGGCCCTCGAGGCGGCTCCGGTTGCCGCTCCGGCTGCGGCGTCGGGTGCCCCGCGTCCGGTGTCCGATGTCGCCGGCTCCGCGGCTCCGGCCGACATCCCGTTCGACGCCGCCGACGCCACCCTCGCGCTGATCGCGCTGGCGGCCAAGATGCGCATCGACCAGATCGAACCGCTGGACTCCATCGAGTCCATCACCGACGGTGCGTCCTCGCGGCGCAACCAGTTGCTGGTGGACCTGGGCTCCGAGCTGAACCTCGGGGCCATCGACGGCGCGGCCGAGGCCGACCTCACCGCGCTGCGCGGCCAGGTCTCCAAGCTGGCCCGCACCTACAAGCCGTTCGGTCCGGTGCTGACCGACGCGGTCAACGATCAGCTGCGCACCGCGCTGGGACCGTCGGGCAAGCGGCCGGGCGTCATCGCCGAGCGGGTGGCCAAGACCTGGGAACTCGGACAGGGCTGGGCCAAGCACGTCACCGTCGCACTCGCACTGGGCACCCGGGAGGGCAGCAGCGTGCGCGGCGGGCCGCTCGGCGGCCTGCACGACGGCGCACTGACCGACGCCGCGGCGGTGGACAAGGCCATCGACGCCGCTGTGGGCGCCGTCGCCGCCCGGCGGGGCATCGCCGTGGCCCTGCCGTCGGTCGGCGGTGCGGGCGGGGGTGTGGTCGACTCCGCCGCGCTGGATGAGTTCGCCGCCAAGGTCACCGGCCGCGACGGCGTGCTGGCCTCGGCCGCCCGGATGGTGCTGAACCAACTGGGGGTGGACAGCCCGGTCAGCGCCGCGCCGGCCAGTGCCGACACCGAACTGATCGAACTGGTCACCGCCGAACTCGGCGCCGACTGGCCCCGTCTGGTGTCCCCGGTGTTCGATGCCCGCAAAGCGGTGCTGCTCGACGACCGGTGGGCCAGTGCCCGTGAAGACCTCGTCACCCTGTGGCTGGCCGACGAGGGCGACATCGACGCCGACTGGAACCGGCTCTCCGAACGCTTCGAGGGTGCCGGCCACGTGGTGGCCACCCAGGCCGACTGGTGGCGGGGCCGGGCGCTGGCCGAGGGCCGGGTCGGCCACGCATCGATGTACGCCCGCATCGCCTCCGGTGCCGAGAACCCGGCTCCCGGTGTCTACGCCGACGAAGTCGCCGTTGTCACCGGCGCATCCAAGGGTTCCATTGCCGCTGCGGTGGTCGCCCGGTTACTCGACGGCGGCGCCACCGTCGTCGCGACCACCTCACGCCTGGACGACGAACGGCTGGCGTTCTACAAGTCGCTCTACCGCGATCACGCCCGGTTCGGCGCTGCTCTGTGGGTGTTGCCGGCCAATATGGCCTCCTACGCCGACATCGACGCGCTGATTTCATGGGTCGGTAACGAACAGACCGAAAACCTTGGGCCGCAGGCGATTCACGTCAAAGACGCCCAGACGCCCACACTGCTGTTCCCGTTCGCCGCGCCCCGGGTGGCCGGCGACCTGTCGGAGGCCGGTTCGCGCTCCGAGATGGAGATGAAGGTCCTGCTGTGGGCCGTCGAGCGGTTGGTCGGCGGATTGTCGGCCATCGGCGCCGAACGCGACATCGATTCCAGGCTGCACGTGGTGCTGCCCGGTTCGCCCAACCGCGGCATGTTCGGCGGCGACGGGGCCTACGGCGAGTCGAAGTCTGCGCTTG
Organism: Mycobacteriaceae bacterium; assembly: GCA_037129875.1. Classification (GTDB taxonomy): domain Bacteria; phylum Actinomycetota; class Actinomycetes; order Mycobacteriales; family Mycobacteriaceae; genus Mycobacterium. The sequence goes on along the minus strand of JBAXUD010000187.1, from coordinate 4,173 downwards.
ACGCGGTCGTCGCGCGCTGGAGCGCGGAATCCTCATGGGCGCAACGGGTCACGATTGCTCACGCGCTGATCGGCTGGACCAAGGGCACCGGCCTGATGGGTCACAACGATGCCATCGTCGACGCCGTCGAGGCGGCCGGGGTCACCACCTACAGCACCGCCGAGATGGCCGGGATGCTGCTGGACCTGTGCTCCGTCGAGGCGCGAGTGGCCGCCACATCGGCGCCGCTGAAGTCCGATCTCACCGGCGGCCTCGGTGACATCGAGCTGGACATGGCCGAACTGGCCGCCCGGGCGCGCGAGGAGATGTCTTCGGCCGCAAAGGATTCCGACGACGACGCTGCAGCGGGCACCATCGCCGCACTGCCATCGCCGCCCCGCGGGCACCGGGGGAGCCCCCCGCCCGCCTGGCCTGATCTGGATGTCGATCCCGCCGATCTCGTCGTCATCGTCGGCGGGGCCGAACTGGGCCCCTACGGCTCGTCGCGCACCCGCTTCGAGATGGAGGTCTCCGGCGAGCTGTCCGCAGCAGGCGTGCTGGAACTGGCGTGGACCACCGGCCTGGTCGTCTGGGAGAACGATCCCAAGCCCGGCTGGTACGACACCGCCAGCGGCGAACTCGTTCCCGAGGACGAGATCGCCGATCGCTTCCACGACGAGGTGGTCGCGCGCTGCGGCATCCGCGAGTTCGTGGCCGACGGCGCACTGCAGGCCGACCATTCGACGGACTTGCTCGTCAGCGTCTTCCTGGAGCGCGATTTCAGCTTCGTGGTGACCTCCGAGGCCGAGGCCCGGGCCTTCGAGACGTTCGATCCCGAGCACACCGTGGTGCGGCCGACGGGTGAGGCCGGCGACTGGGAGGTCATCCGCAAGGCGGGCACCGAGATTCGGGTGCCGCGCAAGACCAAGCTGTCCCGCACCGTCGGTGCGCAGATCCCGACCGGCTTCGATCCGACGGTCTGGGGCGTCAGCCCCGACATGGTCGCCTCGACCGACCGGGTGGCGCTGTGGAACCTGGTCGCCACGGTGGACGCATTCCTGTCCTCGGGGTTCACTCCCGCGGAATTGATGCGCTGGGTGCATCCCGCCATGGTGGCCAGCACCCAGGGCACCGGCATCGGTGGCTTGACCAGCATGCAGACGATGTTCCACGGCAACCTGCTGGGCACCCCGAAACCGAACGACATCCTGCAGGAGGTCCTGCCCAATGTCGTTGCCGCCCATGTGATGCAGTCCTACATCGGCGGTTACGGCGCCATGGTGCATCCGGTGGGTGCATGCGCCACCGCCGCGGTCTCGGTCGAGGAGGGCGTCGACAAGATCCGCCTCGGCAAGGCCGAACTGGTGGTCGCCGGCGGGTTCGACGACATGACCTCCGACGCCATCATCGGCTTCGGTGACATGGCCGCGACCGCCGACACCGAGATGATGCGGGCCCGCGGAATCAGCGACGCGCACATCTCGCGCGCCAACGACCGGCGCCGGCTCGGCTTCCTGGAAGCCCAGGGCGGCGGCACCGTCCTGCTGGCCCGCGGTGATCTGGCCCTGAGGATGGGGTTGCCGGTGCTGGCCGTGGTCGCCTACGCGCAGAGCTTCGCCGACGGTGTGCATACCTCGATCCCGGCGCCGGGACTGGGCGCGCTGGGCGCCGGCCGCGGTGGCCGGGAGTCCACTCTGGCCTGCTCGCTCAATCGGCTGGGGGTGGGCGCCGACGACATCGCGGTGATCTCCAAGCACGACACCTCGACGCTGGCCAACGATCCCAACGAGACCGAGTTGCATGAGCGTCTCGCCGACGCGCTGGGCCGCTCGCCGGGAGCACCGCTGTTTGTGGTCTCGCAGAAGAGCCTGACCGGGCACGCCAAGGGCGGTGCGGCGGTGTTCCAGATGATCGGTCTGTGTCAGGTGCTGCGCGACGGCGTCATCCCGCCCAACCGCAGCCTGGACTGCGTCGACGACGAACTGGCCGTCTCGAGCCACTTCGTCTGGGCCCGGCAGACCCTGCAGCTGGGTGATCGCTTTCCGCTCAAAGCGGGCCTGCTGACCAGCCTGGGCTTCGGCCACGTGTCGGGCCTGGTCGCGCTGGTGCACCCGCAGGCCTTCCTGGCCACCCTCGACGCCGAGCGGCGCCGGGACTACCTGCAGCGCGCGCAGGCGCGGGTGCTGGCCGGCCAGCGGCGACTGGCCTCGGCCATCGCCGGCGGTCGCCCGATGTACGAGCGCCAGTCCGCTCGCCGGTTCGACCACGACGGGCCTGGCAAAGCCGGCGAGGCGGCCATGCTGCTCGACCCGGCTTCGCGCCTCGGCGATGACGGCGCGTACTCGCTCTGATTTCCGCGCTCCGCAGCGCGGCTTCGCCGCTTGATCGTCGCGCGGTCAGCTAGGGTCTGCGCGTGGCGATCGTGGGTGTGGGCATTGACGTGGTGTCGATTCCGGATTTCGCCGAGCAGGTCGACCAGCCCGGGACGGTGTTCGCCGAGACGTTCACCCCGGGTGAGCGCCGCGACGCCGCCGACAAGAGTTCGCTTGCCGCCCGGCATCTGGCGGCGCGGTGGGCTGCCAAGGAGGCGGTCATCAAGGCGTGGTCGGGATCCCGGTTCGCCCAGCGGCCGGTGCTGCCCGAAGGGATCCACCGCGACATCGAGGTGGTCACCGACATGTGGGGGCGCCCGAAGGTCCGTCTCACCGGCGCAATCGCCGAGCATCTCGCCGACGTGATCATCCATGTGTCGCTGACCCATGAGGGCGACACCGCGGCCGCCGTGGCCATTCTCGAGACGCTGTAACTCTCCGGCGAGCAGACGCAAAGTCGCACGTTTTGCGGTTCGATCGTGCGACTTTGTGTCTGCTCGCGCATGGGTAATGTCACCGCCATGACTGATCTGACCGAACGGGTGCTCGCGGTGCTGCCCGGGGTGCGCCGCGACCTCGAGGATCTGGTGCGCATCGAGTCGGTGTGGTCCGATCCGTCCCGTCGCGCGGAGGTGCATCGCAGCGCCGAGAAGGTCGCCGACCTGCTGCGCGGCGCCGGCTTCGCCCGCGTGGAGATCGTCAGCGAGGGCGGCGCGCCGGCGGTGATCGCCCACCACCTCGCACCGCCCGGAGCGCCGACCGTGCTGCTCTACGCACACCACGACGTCCAACCCGAAGGCGATGTGGCCCAATGGGATTCGGCGCCGTTTGAACCGACCGAGCGGGACGGGCGGCTGTACGGCCGTGGCACCGCCGACGACAAAGCCGGAATCGCCACCCACCTGGCCGCCTTCCGGGCGCACGGCGGGAACCCGCCCGTGGGGGTGACGGTGTTCGTCGAGGGCGAGGAGGAGTGCGGTTCGCCGTCGCTGAGCCGGCTGCTGGAGGTCCACAAGTCCAAGCTGGCCGCCGACGTCATCGTGATCGCCGACTCCGACAACTGGACGTCCGAGATTCCCGCGCTCACGGTGTCGCTGCGCGGTCTGGCCGACTGCGTGGTCGAGGTGGCCACGCTCGATCACGGCCTGCACTCGGGACTGTGGGGCGGAGTGGTGCCCGACGCGCTGACCGTCCTGGTCCGCCTGCTGGCCAGCCTGCATGACGACGAGGGCAACGTCGCAGTCGCGGGTCTGCATCAGACCAGCGCCGCACCGGTCGACCGTGGGGCGGACTGGGTGCGTGCCGAGTCCGGACTGCTCGACGGTGTCAGCGAAATCGGTTCGGGGACAGTCGCGCAGCGGCTGTGGGCCAAACCGGCGATCACCGTCATCGGGATCGACACCACGCCGATCGGCAAGGCGTCCAACACCCTGATACCCAGGGCCCGGGCGAAGGTCAGCCTGCGGGTGGCCCCCGGCGGTGACGCCGCCGCTCACCTGGAGGCGCTGCGGCGCCATCTCGAGCAGCATGCGCAATGGGGCGCCCACGTCACGGTCACTGCGGGTGACGTCGGACAGCCGTATGCGATCGACGCCACCGGCCCGGTGTACGACGCCGCCCGCGCGGCGTTCCGCCAGGCGTGGGGAGTCGATGCGGTCGATATGGGCATGGGCGGCTCCATCCCGTTCATCGCCGAGTTCGCCGCGGCCTTCCCCGACGCGACGATCCTGGTGACCGGCGTTGAGGATCCGGGAACACAGGCGCACAGCGTCAACGAAAGCCTGGATCTCGGTGTGCTGGAACGGGCGGCAGTCGCCGAGGC
>JBAXUD010000186.1:0-6569 GCA_037129875.1 Mycobacteriaceae bacterium | reverse complement strand
TCCTTCTCCAGCCTGCGGCGCTCGGCGTCGACGTCGACCGTTCCCGAGGTGTCCAACTCGACGCCGACGGTACCGCCGGAGAGTCGCACCTCCACCCGCGCAGTCGGGTGGAAGTCGCCGTCGGGACTGGTCAACCATGCCAGTGCCGTCACCGGCGCCACCAACGCGTCCAGCCCGGAGTCGGTGATGCCCTCAAGCCTGGCGGGGACCTTCTGCCGGTCGGCCAGGCCCTGGTCGCTGCGGAACCGGCGGACCTCGGTGACCAGCTTCTGCATGTCCGAAATCCGTTGATTGGCAACGCTGTCCGGCGCGATGCCCGATGCAGTGGGCCACTCGGCGATCACCAGCGACTCCGTCTTTCCCGTCGCTTCGCTCGCCCCTGCCTTTCCCGTCGCTTCGCTCGCCCCTGCCTTTCCCGTCGCTTCGCTCGCCCCGGCCCCGCCGGTGAGCTGTTTCCACAGCACCTCGGTGACGAACGGCATGACCGGGTGCAGGAGCTTGAGCAGGGTGTCGAGTACGGCGGCCAGCACCGCTGTGGTGTGGGAAACGCCTTCGGAGATCTGGACTTTGGCGAGTTCGAGGTACCAGTCGCAGAACTCGTCCCAGGCGAAGTGGTAGATCGCCTCACATGCGCGACTGAACTCGTAGCTGTCCAGCGCCGCATCCACTTCGGCGCGAACCTCTTCGGCCCGGCCCAGGATCCACCGGTCGGCGTCGGTCAGTAGTCCGGCCGCCGGCAGCGGGGCCGGGGCGGCACCGTTCATCAGCGCGAACCGGGTGGCGTTGAACAGCTTGGTGGCGAAGTTCCGGGAGGCGCGGGCGTGGTCCTCGCCGATCGAGAGGTCGCCGCCGGGGCTCGCGCCGCGGGCGAGGGTGAACCGCAATGCGTCGGCGCCGAACAGTTCCACCCAGTCCAGCGGATCGATGCCGTTTCCGCGCGACTTGCTCATCTTGCGGCCGTGCTCGTCGCGGATCAGGCCGTGCAGGAAGACGTTCTCGAACGGCACCTGCGGTCCCCGTGCGCCCCCGCAGGTGACCGCGTCGTCGTGGGAGACGAACGTCCCGAACATGACCATCCGCGCCACCCAGAAGAACAGGATGTCGTAACCGGTCACCAAAACGCTTGTGGGATAGAACTTCTCCAGATCGGGGGTGCGATCCGGCCAGCCCATCGTGGAGAACGGCCATAGCGCCGAGGAGAACCAGGTGTCCAGGACGTCAGGATCCTGCTCCCAGCCCTGCGGCGGGGTCTCATCAGGTCCCACGCACACCGACTGGCCATCGGGTCCGTGCCAGATCGGGATGCGGTGGCCCCACCACAACTGCCGCGAGATACACCAGTCGTGCATATCGTCGACCCAGTCGAACCAGCGCGGTTCCTGACTCTTCGGGTGAATGACGATGTCGCCATTGCGAACTGCGTCGCCGGCGGCCTTGGCCAGCGACTCCACCCGGACCCACCACTGCAAACTCAGCCGTGGCTCGATGGCCTCGCCGCTGCGTTCGGAGTGGCCGACGCTGTGCAGATACGGGCGCTTCTCGGCGACCACGCGCCCCTGCCCGGCCAGGGCCTCCCGGACCTTGACCCGGGCCTCGAACCTGTCCATGCCGTCGAATTGCGTTCCGGTTGTCGCGATCCGGCCGCGGGTGTCCATGATCGAGGGCATCGCCAGGTTGTGGCGCACGCCGATCTCGAAGTCGTTGGGGTCATGCGCCGGGGTGACTTTGACCGCGCCGGTGCCGAATTCGGGGTCGACGTGGGTGTCGGCGACCACGATGATCTCCCGATCTTGAAACGGGTGCGGCAGGGTCTTGCCGACCAGGTGGCGATAGCGGTCGTCGTCGGGGTGCACGGCGATCGCGGTGTCGCCGAGCATCGTCTCGATTCGGGTGGTCGCCACCACGATGTGCGGTTGCGCGTCGTCGAGAGAGCCGTACCGGAACGACACCAGTTCGCCTTCGACCTCCTCGTATTTGACCTCGAGGTCAGAGATTGCGGTCTGCAGGACCGGCGACCAGTTGACCAGCCGCTCGGCGCGGTAGATCAGCCCGGCGTCATAGAGGCGCTTGAAGATGGTTCGGACGGCCCGGGACAGACCCTCGTCCATGGTGAACCGGTCACGGCTCCAGTCGACGCCGTCGCCGAGGCGGCGCATCTGGGCACCGATGGTCCCCCCGGATTCGTGCTTCCACTCCCAGACTTTGTCGATGAAGCCCTCCCGGCCCAGGTCCTCCCGGCTGGAACCCAGGGCAGCGAGCCGCTTTTCGACCAGGCTCTGGGTCGCGATGCCGGCGTGGTCCATGCCGGGCAGCCACAGCACCTCGAAACCCTGCATGCGTTTGCGCCGGGTCAGCGCATCCATCAGGGTGTGGTCGAGCGCGTGGCCCATGTGCAGGCTGCCGGTGACGTTGGGCGGCGGAAGCACGATCGAGTAGGGCGGCTTGTCGCTGGCGGCATCGGCCGTGAAGTAGCCGGCATCGAGCCAACCCTGATAGATCTCGCGCTCTACCGCACCCGGCTCCCACGACTTGGGCAGTTCCGGCGAACCAGCGGTACGGGACTCTTCAGACGGCACCGGACAAGTCTAAGGAGCGCAGGCCGGCGACGCGTTGCCGCACTCCTCATCGCGGCTCCTTCGTCGCCGCTTGATCGTCGTACGCCCGGCCTGCGCTCCCCAGATAGGTCTTAGCGACCGCCGCGCAGGAGGCCGCCGAGGATGCTGCCGAGCGCACCGCCCTGGCCACCCTGGCCGCCGCCGAGCACGCTGCCCAGGATGCTGCCGAGCGGGTTGTTGCCGCCCGCCGGAGCGCCGGCGCCTCCGCCGAGAATGCTGCCGAGCACGTCACCGATGCCGCCGCCCGGCGCCGCCTGGGCCTGCGCCCCGGCGCCTGCTCCGGCGCTGCGCTGCTGGAACTGCCGCCCGACATAGGCCAGGACGATCGGGGCCAGCATCGGCAGCAGTCGCTTGATCAAGTCGCCGCCCGGAGCTCCGCCACCAGCCAGCGCGGAGGCGACCTTGTTGGTGTCGTTGCCGCCGAAGAGGCTGGCGACCATCTGGTTGCCCTGCGATTCGTCGAGCTGGTCGACGTTGACGCCGCCGTCGAGCAGATCGCTCTCGCCCTCGGCGACGACGGTTTTCTCCAGCTGGACGGAGTCGATGTCGTTGGCCTGGACGTTTTCCTGCAGCGTGCCCAGCAGGGTGGGCACCAGGGTCTGGATGGCCTGGTTCACCTCGCCCGGATCGGCTCCGAGCTTGTTGGCGATATCCGCCACCGGGATCTGGTTGAAGAGGTCGTCGAGACCGGCCATGTTGAGGTTCCGCCTTCAGGTAGGGATTTTGTGGAGCAAAACTACTGCAGACAGTAGTCCGCGAAGCTGGGCTGGTGCGCTGTTTACGCTCTCAGCCAAGGTCAGTTGAGCCGCGCGGAATCCAGCGCGATCCCGGCCGCCGGGAATCGGGCCAGCAGTGCATCGCCCATGGCGGCCGCCGGCGTGAGTACGCCGCACAGTTCGGACAGTTTGTCGCGATCCAGCGCCAGCGCCAGGGCACACTCCCCCAGCATCACCGAGGTGGCCTTGTAACCCGGGTCGCCGCTCTGGCTCATGGTTGCGACGTACCGGGCGCCGGTTGTTGTGGTGGTGTAGGTCTCGACCCGGTAATAGCCCGTCTCGCGCACCTCCTCGCTGGGGCCGGTGCCCGGTTTGGGCACGAGCCGGGCAACCAGTTGGCGCGGCAGGAAGCGGAAGAACCGGTAACCAAGGACTGCCGTGCTGCTGGCGACGACAGTGGTCAGCGCGGAGATCACCGGCGCGAGTAGAGGCCGGCTAGATCCCATGTATTCGGCGTAACGGAACCGCCGGCCGTAGGCGTAGTCGAGTAGGGCGTTGCTGCGCCGCACGATGCGGGTGTTGTAGGGAGCCATCACGAACCCGCCGGCCCACACCCCGGCCAGTTCCGGGGCGATGTCACGGCCGCGCCGCCACGGCATGTCGGGCTGCGGGCCGAGTTCGGGCTCGGCGCCGCGGTCCTGAGTCAGCGTGTAAGGGTCCTCGAGCATCTTGCGGACGTCGGCGTCGCCGGAGGCCGACCGCATGAGTTCGACCATCGAGGCGATTGTGCCGCCGGAGACCCCGCCGGCGAAGCTGCGCAGTACGTAGTTGGTGTCGAGCAGGTCACCCTCGCCGTCCCGGTCGGCGCGACGGAACAGCGCGAAGACGCTCATATCGGAGGGAACCGAGTCGAACCCGCAGGCGTGAACGATCCGCGCCCCGGTGTCGATGGCCTGCTTGTGGAAGTCGTCGATGCTTTGCCGGACGAACGTCGCCTCGCCGGTGAGGTCGGCGTAGTCGGTGCCCGCCTTGGCGCAGGCCGCGACCAACGGAAGACCGTAACGCGCATAGGGGCCGACAGTGGTCACCACCACCTGGGTGCGGGCGGCCATGTCATCCAGCGTCGAAGGCTTGCCGGCGTCGACGGTTAGCAGCGGCCAGTCCCGAGCACTCTCGGGAAGGGTCGCCCGGACAGCGGCCAGTTTCTCCGGTGACCGGCCCGCCAGCGCGATGCGGGCGTGCCCGCCGGCCTTGGCGAGGTACTCGGCGGTGAGTTTCCCGACGAAACCAGTCGCCCCGTAGATGACGATGTCGAATTCGCGCCCAGCCATGAGGTCAACCTACGCGACGGGTCGACGGGGGCCTTTTCGAGTACCTCGGGCGTACCCCGGTGCGGTCAGCGGGTGAACGCCCGGCACACATTGCCCCAGTCGACCAGACCGAGCGGGCCGCGGCCCACGCCCTGGCACTGACCCTGAGTCGACGCGGCCGCCGGGGCCCCGGCGGTGGGGGCCGACGCGGCGAACGGCGTGCCGGACGCCTTGCCGCAGTCGGGCCAGGCGCTGATGCCCTGGGTGCGAAGCACGTTTTCGGCGACACGGATCTGCTCCTCGCGGGACGCCTGGTTCGGCATTCCGGTGCCGCCGTTTGCCTTCCAGGTCGCCGGGCTGAACTGCAGGCCGCCGTAGAAGCCGTTGCCGGAGTTGATCGCCCAGTTACCGCCCGACTCGCACTGCGCGACGGCGTCCCAGTTCACAGTGCTTTCGGCCGCGGCGGTCCCGGATCCCAGCGCGAAGGAGGCCAGGGCGAGCCCGACCGCGAAGGCCACCAGGGTGACGATCCGACGAACGATGCTCACTGGTGGTCCCTTCTGAAGGCGAAGGCCGCTGCTGGTGCGCGGTTGTGATGTGGATCGCCGTGTTTGGGACCGTTGTTACAAAGCCAAAGGTGGCGCCGGATTTCTCCGGCGCCACCTTCGTCGTTGCTGTTGAGCGGTGTTTAGCCGTGGCCGCCGCACACCGGCCACGCGCCGATGCCCTGGGTGCGCAGAACGTTCTCCGCGACCCGGATCTGCTCTTCGCGCGAAGCGGAGTTCGGCATGCCGTTGCCGCCGTTGGCGGACCAGGTACCGGGGCTGAACTGCAGGCCGCCGAAGTAACCGTTGCCGGTGTTGATGGCCCAGTTGCCGCCGGACTCGCAAGCCGCGACCGCGTCCCAGTTGACGCTGTCCGCGTTGGCGGCACCGGCGCCCAGGGCGATCGGGGCCACTGCCATCGCGCCGGCGACAGAAGCCACCTTGACGGTGTTGACGAGAGTGCTACGCAGGTTCTTCAACAATCTTTCCTTTCGCCGAGTGCGCGCCGGGCGCTGCTCCCATCGGGAAAGCGCCCAGAGGTGGCCGGAAGGCCGCCGAAGGCTCGGCCGCCCGTGAGGACCGACGGTCCCCGGCACACGCTCACACACTGGGTTTTAATTTGGATTTGTTTGAGCCCTATTCATGGACCCGATAAGACGGTACTGCAGCGGATTGCGGCAAGTCACGTCAATGACACGACAATTTCTTTCAGATAACGGATTAATCACGGGCCCGGCAATTCCTGGTTCCCCGCAGGTCACCACGGCGTGTCCAGGCCCCGTTCAGTGGCCAGATCACCGACCCTGGTGTGACGGAGATCACGTTGGAATTGTGATCCAGGCCACACGCCGCAATTCACAAATGCAACATCAGTCACATCTATAACAATTGTCGATGCGCCGAACCTCCTGAGTCACAGCCACCACACAGGTCCGTCGCGTGGGTCATCAAGCCAGGTCACCTGGGTTGTTGAGATTCACCAGGGCATCCGATGCGGCCAGAACGACACGCTGTGTGAGCACGGTGTCCGCCAGCGCCCGCATCCGGCGCTCCCCCGAGGCGATCAGAGCGCTGATCGGGTCGGCCAGCGCGGTTCGGTACACCCCCGCCAGGTAGTGGTCGCGACCGTCCCAGGGCAGCACGACGTCGACGCCGCGATAGCCCGCCAGCGCGTCGATGATGCCGGCGGAGAGGTTGGGCATGTCGACGGCGCTGACGAACGCCCGGTCTGCGCCGGCCTCGGCGGCCGCCCGCAGGCCGCGCCCGGTGGCCGGCAATGGACCGATCCCGCGGACGTCGTCGCGCAGGATCCGCGCGTCGACCGCGCCCGTCAGGTCGGGCAGCGGCTGGCCGGGGGCTGCGACCACGAAGACGGGGGAACAG
>JBAXUD010000185.1:0-6570 GCA_037129875.1 Mycobacteriaceae bacterium | reverse complement strand
GCAAGATCATCGACTGGTTCGCCGAGAAGACCCAGAAGACCAAGACCCGCGAAGAGGTGGAGAACGGCTTCTGGGGCAAGCTGGTCAACCGGGTGATGAAGCGGCCGTTGCTGTTCGCCGTCCCGATCATCCTCGTCATGATCGCCATGATCATTCCGCTCGGGAAGCTTTCACTGGGCGGCATCAGCGAGAAGTACCTGCCTCCCACGAACTCCGTCCGGCTCGCACAGGAGGAGTTCGACAAGACCTTCCCGGGTTTCCGTACCGAGCCGATCACTCTGGTGATCCAGAACAAGGACGGCCAGCCGGTCACCGACCAGCAGGTGGCCGACATCCGCAGCAAGGCGATGGGGATCAACGGGTTCACCGATCCCGACAACAACCCCGACGCGATGTGGAAGGAGCGCAACTACCTCGACGGCGCCTCCAAGGACCCGTCCGTTCGCGTGATCCAGAACGGTCTGGTCGTCCGCAACGACGCCGCCAGGAAGATCACCGAGTTGCGCGGCATAGTGCCGCCCAAGGGCCTGTCGCTCTATGTGGGCGGTACCCCCGCACTGGAGCAGGACAGTATTCACAGTCTTTTCTCGAGGCTGCCGCTGATGGTGCTGCTGTTGATCACGACCACGACCGTGCTGATGTTCCTGGCGTTCGGCTCGCTGGTGCTGCCGATCAAGGCGGCGCTGATGAGCGCGCTGACGCTGGGTTCGACGATGGGTGTGCTCACCTGGATGTTCGTCGAAGGCCACGGCGCCGGCCTGATGAACTACACCCCGCAGCCGCTGATGGCCCCGATGATCGGGTTGATCATCGCCGTCATCTACGGCCTGTCCACCGACTACGAGGTGTTTCTGGTGTCCCGGATGGTGGAGGCCCGAGAACAGGGCATGTCCACCACCGAGGCAATCCGGATCGGCACCGCCACCACCGGCCGGCTGATCACCGCCGCGGCGCTGGTGCTGGCCGTGGTCGCCGGGGCGTTCGTGTTCTCCGACCTCGTGATGATGAAGTACCTGGCGTTCGGCCTATTGATCGCCCTGCTGCTCGACGCCACCATCGTCCGGATGTTCCTGGTGCCGGCCATCATGAAACTGCTCGGCGACGACTGCTGGTGGGCGCCGAAGTGGATGAAGCGCCTGCAGCACAAGATCGGGCTGGGCGAGACCACTCTTCCCGACGAGCGCCTGCGTCCGGCCCTGACCGCGCCAGAGCAGGAACTCGTTACCGCCGCCGCGGCGACCATCCCGAGTCCCGGACCGCTGAGCACGCCGCGACAGCCGGTGGCCACCGCGGTCACCCAGCCGGTGAGCGCGCCCGAAAGCGATTCCCCCACAACGCGATTCACCGCCGCCCAGCCGCGAGAGGAGCGCGATATCGGCTCCTGGCTCGGAGAGTTGCGCCGCAAGACCTCAAGACAGCCGGCCGACGTGGATCCGTCCGGCCAGCCGACCCATGTCATCCACGCGGCTCCGGCGGACGACGCCACCACCGCGATCTGGGTTCAGTCCGCCGACGCCCCCCGGGTTCAATCTGCCGTCGACGCGGCGGGAACAGAGCGCATCTCCGCCGAGCAGACCCGGGCCATCCCGGTCAGCCGTCCGGAGAACATCGACACCGAAGTGGCCACGGAGAAGCTGAATTCCCGCGGCACGACCGGTGGCGGCGTCAGCGCGGCGGACTTGCTGCGGCGCGAAGGCCGGCGCTAGCTGACCGTCCCGCCGGGCGCGTCTTCGGTGGGCACCGTGTCGGGTTTGGCGTCCATCATCAGTGCATCGTCGCCGGACTCCAACTCCGCGGCCTCGGCCGCCGGATCCGGCGCTGCCAGAACGCGAATGGCGCTGTTGAGGAAGGCCAGCACCGGCACCGACAGCAGTGCGCCGATGATGCCTGCCAGCACCGCTCCGGTGGCGATAGCCAGCACGATTGCCAGCGGGTGGATGGACACCGCGCGTCCCATCACCAGCGGTTGCAGCACATGGGCTTCCAATTGCTGCACGGCGATGATGAGGCCGAGGGTGATCAACGCGTAGACGACACCCTTGGCCAGCAGTGCCACCACCACGGCGAGGAATCCGGTGAGCACCGCACCGACCAGTGGCACGAACGCCCCCAGGAAGACAAGTGAGGCCAACGGCAGCGCCAATGGCACCCCCATGATGGCCAAGCCGGTGCCGATGCCGATCGCGTCGACCAGTGCCACCAGAAACGTCGCGCGAACGTACCCGATGAGCGATCCGAAGCCGGCACGCCCGGCGTCGCGCGCGCGTTCCCGGGTATGCGCCGGCACGATCCGGGTGAGGTAGGCGTAGATGTTGCGGCCGCCGTAGAGCAGGAAGATCAGCGTGAACAGCGTCAGCAGCGCTCCGGTGACGATCTCGGTGAGCGTCGCCGCTGTCGACAGCGCACCGGTGGTCAGCTTCTCCTGGTTATCGCGCAACGCCTTGACGGCCACATCACCGGCTTTGTCGATCTGCTCCGGTCTCAGGTGAGCGGGGCCTTCGATGAGCCACCGGGTGGCGTTGTCGATACTCCGGGTCACCTGCTCGGTGAGGTCCGGTAAGCCCGAAACAAATTGGCTCACAACGAAAGTCATGATCCCGCCGAATAGTGCGAAGGCACTGAGCAGGACCAGCGCGACCGCCCCGCCACGCGGAGCTCCCCGGCGATCGAGCCAGTCCACCGCCGGCAGCAGCAATGCGGTGAGAATGACGGCCATGGCGACCGGCACCACGATCACCTTGAGGCGCCCGACAAGCCAGAGCAGTGCCACGATCGCGGCGAGGATGATCAGCACGCGCCATGCCCAGGCGGCGGCCTTGCGCACAAAGGGATCGACCGCGTCGTCGTCAGCGGGGCGGAACATCGCGCGGGCGCCGCTGTCCTGCATGGATTCAGCCTAACCGCCGGGCATGGACATGCCGCGGCGTAGCGGTTGGCGCCGGTACCGCGCAGCTACCCTGAACGACGTGGCCCACGACGCGCCGGCCGACGGCGCCCGCGAGCAACGCCGCCCGCCGGTCAGGGGCAGGTACTGGTGGCTGCGGTGGGCCGTGCTCGCGGTGGCGGTGGTCGTGCTGGTCATCGAAGCCAGTTTGGTCTGGGACCAGTTGGCCAAGGCGTGGGCGAGTCTGCTGTCGGCCAATCTGTGGTGGGTGCTGGCAGCGATCACGGCCGCGATGCTGTCGATGCACAGTTTCGCCCAGATTCAACGGACACTGCTGAGGTCTGCGGGAGTGAGGGTCCGGCAATGGCGTTCGGAGGCGGTGTTCTACGCCGGCAACGCGTTGAGCACCACCCTTCCGGGCGGCCCGGTTATCTCGGCCACCTTCGTCTACCGCCAACAACGCCAGTGGGGTGCCTCACCGGTGGTGGCGTCCTGGCAGCTGGTGATGTCCGGCGCGCTTCAGGTCGTGGGTCTGGCGCTGTTGGGTCTCGGTGGCGCATTCCTGTTGGGCGCCAAGAACAATCCCTTCTCGCTGTTGTTCACCCTCGGCGGCTTCGTGATGCTGCTGCTGCTGGCCCAAGCCGTGGCGACCCGCCCTGAACTGATCGAAGGCATCGGGGTCAAGGTGCTGGGCTGGGTGAACTCGACCCGGGGCAAACCGACCGACACCGGCCTGCGCAAGTTGCGGGAGACGCTCGCCCAGCTGGAGTCGGTGAGCCTGAGCCGGAGCGCGCTCGGCGAAGCATTCGGTTGGTCGCTGTTCAACTGGATCGCCGATGTGGCGTGCCTGACGTTTGCGGCCTACGCCGCCGGCGGGCACCCGTCCCTGGCGGGGCTGACTGTCGCCTACGCGGCCGCGCGGGCCGTCGGTTCGATCCCCCTGATGCCCGGCGGGCTGCTGGTGGTCGAGGCTGTGCTGGTGCCGGGCCTGGTGTCCAGCGGTATGGCGCTCCCGTCGGCGATTTCGGCGATGTTGCTCTACCGGCTGGTGAGCTGGGTCTTCATCTCTGCCATCGGCTGGGTGGTGTTCTTCTTCATGTTCCGCACCGAGGGGGCATTGGACCCGGGGGCCGTCATCGACGACCTGGCCCCGTCGGAGGGCCCTCCCGATGAACCCGAGTCCCGGCGCTGAATATCCTCGACGACTATGTCCGCACGAGGCGACGAGATTCAGAACAACCGGACGCTGCCTGCGCTGGCAGCCGACTTCGCCTGCGTGGTCGCGTTCACAGCAGTCGGCCGGCGCAACCACGCGGAGGGTCTGACCATCGCGGGGGTCGCGGACACGGCCTGGCCGTTTCTCGCCGGGACACTCCTCGGGTGGCTGGCGAGCCGGGGCTGGCGCAGGCCCACCGCGCTCGTCCCGACCGGTGTCGTGGTGTGGGTGTGCACCGTGGCGGTCGGGATGGCGTTGCGCAAGGCCACCGGGGACGGCATCGCACTGAGCTTCGTCGTGGTGGCCTCGGTGGTCACCGCGCTGCTATTGCTGGGCTGGCGCGCCGTTGCGGCGCGCCTGGCCCAGCGCTGACTACGACGCGGCGTCGTCGACGGGGCCGCCGCCGCCGCAGCGGTTCCTCAGGTCCGTCAGCGGCTGGCGGATGCCCGACAAATCAGCCTTGACCTGCGGGTTGGCATCAAGGTACTGCGCGATCTGGCCGCGCAGGGTGTCGCGTGGCGTGCCCTCCAGGCCGGTGAAGAAGGCGTTCACATCGGGGTGGGTGAACAGGTAGGCCGACGTCGCGGCCGACACACCAGCCGCGGTTCCGGCCAGGTCGGCGGCGGTACAGTTCGGCGGATCGGCCAGCGCAGATGGTGCCGTCCCGACCAGCAGTGCGCTCGCGACCGCACCCGCGCCGATCGTCGCACCGATCACGCGCCGCGCCTGACGGAAAGTAAGCATCATCCTCGGACTCCTATCCGTGCCCAGCATGGTCTGTAGCGTCGGGCCCAATCCTAGGGCAGACGGCCGGTTTGCCGGCGCACCGGTGGCGATTGCCCACACTGTGAGGCTGCTGGGGACGCCCGTCGCAGCGGCTTGCCGGTACCGCGCTGCGGTAGGCTCGCAGCCACGCAGATCGGTGTTTACCGTGGAGATGCGGGGAGAAAAGCCATCCAGCAGTTCATGATGCGACTGAGCGCCAGCCTGCGCAGACACCGGTGGCTGGTCTTCGTATGCTGGCTCCTGGCACTGGTTCCGTCGCTGGGCCTGGCGCTGACCCAGTCCAACCAGCTCACCGGCGGCGGTTTCGACGTGGCCGACTCGCAGTCGCTGAACGTCCAGTACCAGCTCGAGGACCACTACCCGCAGCTCGGCGCGTCCCCGCTGGCAATGGTCGCCGCGCCGCGGGCCGACGCCACCTACGCCGACATGGTCGGCGCGGTCGCCCAACTCCAGCAGGCCGCACAGCAGATGCCCAGCCTCGAGGTGGTGCCAATCCCCACCCAGCCGGCCCCGGCGCCCGACCGGCCCTATGTGGTCTCGCTGAAGCTGGGCTTCAACAACACCGGCGCGGTGGACACCGCACGTCAGCTTCGCGCCAAGGTGGGCGTGCAGGGCGACCAGCCGGGCAGGACCGCCAACGGCCGGGTGAAGCTGTATGTCATCGGGCAGGGCGCCCTCGGCGCGGCCGCGCAGACCAGCACCAAACACGACATCGCCGCCGCTGAGCGCTGGAATCTGCCGATCGTCCTGATCGTGCTGATAGCCGTTTTCGGCTCGCTGGCGGCCGCGGCGATCCCACTGGCACTGGGCATCTGCACCGTCGTGGTGACCATGGGCGTCGTCTATCTGTTGTCGACGGTGAGCACCATGTCGGTGTTCGTCACATCGACGGTGTCGATGTTCGGCATCGCGCTGGCGATCGACTACTCCCTGTTCATCCTGATGCGGTTCCGCGAGGAGTTGCGGGCCGGACGCGACCCCGATCAGGCCGCCGACGCCGCGATGGCGACCTCGGGCCTGGCCGTCGTGCTGTCGGGCCTGACCGTCGTCGCCTCACTGACCGGCATTTATCTGATCGGCACCCCCGTGCTGCGATCGATGGCCACCGGGGCGATCCTCGCCGTGGCGTTCGCGGTCCTCACCTCGGCGACCCTGATTCCGGCGGTGTTATCGCTTTTCGGGCGCGCGGCGGCCAGGCGCTCCTCGCTGCTGCAGTGGTCGCGTCGCCCGGAAGCCACCCAGTCGCGGTTCTGGACCCGTTGGGTCGGGATGGTCATGCGCCGTCCGTGGGTGTCTGCGGTGTCGGCGGCCGCCTTCCTGTTGGTGCTGGCCGCCCCGTCCTTCGGCATGGTGCTGGGCAACAGCCTGCAACGACAGTTCCCGTCATCGCACGAGATCCGGGGCGGGGTGGCCGCGGCTGCACAGGCACTGGGACCCGGCGCGCTGGGCCCGGTGCGCATCCTGGTGTCGTTCCCGAACCCCGACGCCAACGACCCGCGCAACGCCCCGGCGCTGGACGCGGTGGCCCGGACGGCCGGGCAGGCCGTGAACATCGTGTCGGTGTCGCCGCCGATGTTCGGCGACGACAATCGCAGTGCGCTGCTGTCCGCGGTGCTGGCGGTCGACCCCGAAGAAATGCGGGCGCGCCAGACCATCGATTGGCTTCGGGCGACCCTGCCGAAGT
>JBAXUD010000184.1:0-6595 GCA_037129875.1 Mycobacteriaceae bacterium | reverse complement strand
GGAGCGAACTGAGCCACCGTCTCGGTTCTGATCCAGGAATTCGCTTTTAGATCGTAATCCTTTGCCGCACCAGATCTTTCGTCGGTGGTGTCCACCACACCGGACCGGAACCGGTCGGCCCAATGGTAGAGGTCTCGGACGTCGGAGTGGGGGCGCTTGTATTCCTCCCCGATACCGGCAAGCACCTCGCACGCTACCGAGAAGATCGACGAGACGAACACGTCCTCCACCGCGAAGCTCATCGCGGCCGGCAGCCGGTCGTCGTCGTAGCGGACCGACTTCATCTCCTCCAGCAGCCACAGATAGCGGTCGTACTCGCCGTCCGACGGACGCTGGCTGGGGTCGGTGATGATGTGGTTGTCGGCGCGTTGGTATTCGGGCACTGCACCGGCAACGACGTTGGCGTAGGCCGTATCCCACCGCGGCGAGTTGTCCATGCCGGACTCCCAGCCGTGGTAGAGCGTGATCCGGCCATGCTGCCCGGGGTCACGCGCCTCGGCGAGCCAGCGATGCCAGCCGACCAGATCGTTCCAGCGCCGGTCCAGGAATGCCTCGGCCACGGCGCGTGTCGAGCGGCCGCTCATCCGTGCCCGGTCCAGAATGCGTTGCACCGCAATGGCATGCACCGGGGGCTGGGTGATGCCCGAGGTGTGCCGGCCCGCCGGCGCAGCCGTGGCCAGTTCCGCGCACGCCCAGCGGTCCGGCCCGGGAAAGTAGCCGTCCACCCCGGGAGCGAAGACGATGTGCGGGATCATGCCGTTGGCCCATTGGGCCGACAGCAGCGTGTCGAGTTCGACCACCGCCCGCTCGACGCTCAGCGCGGCCAGTCCCACCGCCACGAACGCGGCATCCCAACTCCACATATGCGGGTACAGCCGGGGCGCAGCTGAGGTCATGACACCCAGGTCGTTGCCCCGCAGCAGATACGCCGCACGGGCGGCGAGCTGGGTCGGCGAGAAGCCGGCATCGAATGCCACGGGTTCATTCTGCGGTGCGAGGGGTGCCGGGCGCAGGTCGGTAGGGTGCGCAACATGGCTACCGCGCTGACGACGATGCGGAGCGCAGCGACGAGGAGGAGCAGCGCAACATGGCTACCGCGCTGATCACCGGAGCAAGCGGCGGTATCGGGGCCGCGATCGCCGAGGCGCTGGCGCCCACCCACACCGTGCTGCTGGCTGGACGGCCGTCGCCGCGCCTCGATGCCGTCGCGCAACGGCTCGGGGCCACCACCTGGCCGCTGGACCTCACCGACCCCGACGGGATCGAGGCCGCCGCCGAGGTGCTCACCGAACTCGACGTGCTGGTCCACAACGCCGGCGTGGCCTACCCCGGCCGGGTCGCCGAATCCACACCGGAACAGTGGCGAGCGACATTCGAGGTCAACGTCACCGGTGCCGTCGCGTTGACACTCGCGCTGCTACCGGCGTTGCGCGCCGCCCGCGGGCAGGTGGTGTTCATCAATTCCGGTTCGGGGCTCAACGTCTCCCCCGGCCTTGCTTCGTATTCGGCGAGCAAGTTCGCCCTGCGGGCGTTCGCAGACTCGCTGCGGGCCGACGAACCGCTGCTGCGCGTCACCAGCATTCACCCCGGCCGCGTCGATACCGAGATGCAGCACGACCTGGTGGCCTACGAGGGCGGCGAATACGACGTCACGAAATTCCTGACGCCGCAGACCGTCGCGGGCGCCGTGGTGCAGGCGATCGCCACTCCGCCCGATGCGCACACCCACCAGGTGGTGATCCGGCCACGGGGCTAGGCAACGCCGCTCAGATGACGATGTTGACCATTCGGCCGGGGACCACGATCACCTTCTTCGGCGCCGCTCCGGCCAGGAAGGCCACCACCTTCTCGTCGGCCAGCGCCATCTGCTCGAGGGCCTCCTTGCCGGCGTCGGCGTCAACGGTGATGTGGCCGCGGACCTTTCCGTTGACCTGAACCGGGTACTCGACGGTGTCGGCGGCGAGATAGCGCTCGTCGGCCTCCGGGAACGGGCCGTGCGCCAACGATGCGTCGTGGCCGAGGCGGCGCCACAGTTCCTCGGCCAGGTGCGGGGCCAAGGGGGCAGTCATGAGCACCAGCGGCTCCAGCGCCGCGCGGCCGGTCACGCCCGCTTTGGTGAGGTGGTTGGTGTACTCGATGAGTTTGGCGGCGGCGGTGTTGTTGCGCAGTCCCGTGAAGTCGTCACGGACCCCCGCGATGGTGCGGTGCAGCACCCGCAACGTATCCTCATCGAGGGAATCGTCGGAAACCCTTGTCTGGCCTGTCGATTCGTCGATAACGAGCCGCCAGACCCGCTGCAGGAACCGGTGCGCGCCGACGACATCCTTGGTGGCCCAGGGCCGGGATGCCTCCAGCGGGCCCATCGACATCTCATACACCCGCAGGGTGTCGGCGCCGTAGGACTCGCAGATCTCGTCGGGCGAGATCGAGTTCTTCAGGCTCTTGCCGATCTTGCCGAACTCCTGGAAGACCTCGATCTCACCGTCGGGTCCCGGCAGATGGAACCGGCCGTCGCGCTCGACGACGTCGGCCGCCTGCACGTAGGCACCGCGGGAGTCGGTGTAGGCGAACGCCTGGATATAGCCCTGATTCACCAGGCGGCGGTAGGGCTCTCGCGAGGTCACATAGCCGAGGTCGTAAAGCACCTTGTGCCAGAACCGCGAGTACAGCAGATGCAGGACGGCGTGCTCCACCCCGCCGACGTACAGATCCACCCCGCCCGGATCGAGCGGTCCATGCTCGGCCGGGCGCGGGCCCATCCAGTACGCCTCGTTACGTTTGTCGCAGAACTGCTCGCTGTTGTGCGGGTCGGCGTAGCGCAACTCGTACCAGGAACTGCCGGCCCACTGGGGCATGACGTTGGTGTCGCGGGTGTAGGACCGCAGTCCGTCGCCGAGATCCAGTTCGACCTGCACCCAGTCACCGGCCTTGTTCAGCGGCGGTGATGGCTCGCTGTCGGGATCATCCGGGTCGAACAACACCGGCGAGTAGTCCGCGATGTCGGGCAGTTCCACCGGCAGCAGCGAATCGGGCAGGGGGTGGGCGCGACCGTCGGCGTCGTAGACGATGGGAAACGGCTCGCCCCAGTATCTTTGGCGCGCGAAAAGCCAGTCGCGCAGCTTGTACTCGACGCGGGCGCGACCACGCCCGTCAGCCTCCAGCCGGGCGGTGATCGTCGCCTTGGCCTCATCGACTCCGAGGCCGTCCAGATAGCCCGAATTCACCAGGGCGCCCTCACCCGCGTAGGCCTCCTGCGAAACATCGCCGCCGGCAATGACTTCGACGATCGGCAGCCCGAACTCAGCGGCGAAC
The DNA here is from genome assembly GCA_037129875.1 of Mycobacteriaceae bacterium. GTDB lineage: Bacteria > Actinomycetota > Actinomycetes > Mycobacteriales > Mycobacteriaceae > Mycobacterium. The sequence goes on along the minus strand of JBAXUD010000184.1, from coordinate 3,283 downwards.
TCCCAGTCGCGCTGGTCGTGGCCCGGCACCGCCATGATGGCGCCCGTTCCGTAGCCCAGCAGAACGTAGTCGGCGATGAAAACCGGAACCTGCTGTCCATCAGCCGGATTGGTGGCGTAGCTCCCCAGGAACACACCCGTCTTGGTCTTATTCTCCTGGCGTTCGAGATCCGATTTGGCCGCGATCGAGCTCCGGTAGGCCGCGACCGCCGCAGCGGGCGTAGGCGCGCCAGCCGTCCACCGCGGATCAATCCCGGCGGGCCACTGCGCCGCGACGAGCCGGTCGACCAGTTCGTGTTCGGGCGCCAGCACCAGATAGGTGGCGCCGAACAGCGTGTCGGGACGGGTGGTGAATACCTCGATGTCGCTTCGCTCCGCATCGTCGCCGGCGGTAGCCGAACGCCGCTCCTCCTCGTCGCTTCGCTCCGCATCGTCGCCGGCGGTAGCCGAACGCCGCTCCTCCTCGTCGCTTCGCTCCGCATCGTCGCCGGCGGTGAACAGCACCGACGCCCCCGTCGATCGGCCAATCCAGTTGCGCTGCATGGCCTTGACCTTGTCCGGCCAGTCCAGCACGTCGAGATCCTCGAGCAGCCGGTCGGAGTAAGCGGTGATCCGCATCATCCACTGCCGCAGGCGCTTCCGGAACACCGGGAAGTTGCCGCGTTCGCTGCGGCCGTCGGAGGTCACCTCCTCGTTGGCCAGCACCGTGCCCAAGCCGGGGCACCAATTGACCATCGAGTCGGCCCGGTAGACCAGCCGGTGACCGTCAATGACGTCGGCGCGCTCCCCCGGCATCAGCGCCGACCACTGCCTGCCGTCGTCGAGAGTCCTTTTCCCGCTGTCGAATTCAGCGAGCAGTTCGCCGATGCGCCTGGCCTTGTTGAGCTGCGGGTCGAACCAGGCGTTGTAGATCTGCAGAAAGATCCACTGGGTCCAGGTGTAGAAGTCGACGTCGGTGGTGGAGAAGCTGCGGCGCTGATCGTGGCCGAGCCCGAGCCGCCCGAGTTGGCGCCGGAAGTTGACGATGTTGGCCTCGGTGCGGGTGCGCGGGTGGGTGCCGGTCTGAACCGCGTACTGCTCGGCAGGCAGGCCGAACGAATCGAAACCCAAGGCGTGCAGGACATTGCGGCCGGTCATCCGGAAGTAGCGGGCGTAGACGTCGGTCGCGATGTAGCCGAGAGGGTGCCCGACGTGCAGGCCCTCCCCCGACGGGTAGGGAAACATGTCCTGAACGAACATCTTGTCGGCCGGTACCGCGCTGCCGTCGGTGGGCGCCAGGGAGCCGACAGGGTTGGGCACGTTGAAGGTGCCCCACCGTTGCCAGTTGCCCTGCCAATCCTGCTCGATGCGTCCGGCCAATTCCGCGGTATAGCGGTACCGCGGGAGGTCGGCGTCAGAGCCGCCCCTGGTGGCAGTCGGCGATTCGGTCACGGGAGACAGGGTATCGGTGCACCGCTCGAGCCGACGAGGCCGGAGGAGCGAGAGATGGAGCCCGTAGGCAACGGCTCGGTATCGGTTGCATCGCAGAGGGGTCAGGGGTTGGTTCCAGGTCGGTTCCAGCGGGGTCATCGCCCTCCAAGTGCTGGTTAAGTCGAGTCCGGAAGTGGGCCGAATACCCAATTGGGCGGCCCAACCGCGCGAACAAGGAATAGACGACGATGAACAGGAATGCCCGTAACTGGCGGGTGGTAATTGGTGGTCTCGCGGCCGGCTCGGCCGCCGTCATCGGGTTCGCCGGCGCAAGTGCTTCGGCTGAACCGATCCCGCCCGCGCCAGTCCCCGCACCGGTGACCGTGACGCAGACCGTGACCGTGACGCCCGAGGCGAGTGCGCCCGCGGCCGCAACACCGGCTCCGGCCACCGAGGCGGCACCCGCCAGCCCTGCGCCGTCCGCTGCGCCCGCTCCACAGACATCGGCCACCCCGGCCCCGGTGGCCGCGGCACCCACGACACCGCCGCTGCAACCGGCCACGTCAGGCACGATCGCGGAGTTCCTGAAGGAGAAGGGCGTAGCGCTGGAGCCGCAGAAGGCCGCCACGTTCAAGGAGCTCAACATCGTGCTGCCTGTTCCGCCCGGCTGGAGTGTTGTTCCCGACCCGAACGTCCCCGACGCCTTCGGCGTCATCGCCGACCGCAAGGGCGGCGACGGGCTCTACACCTCCAACGCCCAGGTGCAGGTCTTCAAACTGGTCGGCGACGTCGACCCGAAGGAGGCGATCAGCCACGGGTACGTGGACAGCCAGAAGCTGAAGGTCTGGCAGTCGACGTCGGCGTCCCTGGCGGACTTCGGCGGGTTCCCGTCGTCGGTCATCACCGGCACCTATCGCGATAACGACCTGACGCTGAACACCACCCGGCGCTACCTCATCGCCACGACGGGAGCCGATCACTACCTCGTGTCGCTGTCGGTGACGACGGCGGCCAACCAGGTGGTGGCGGCCGCCATCGCGACCGACGCGATCCTCAACGGCTTCCGGGTGACCGACCCGGCGGCCGTAACACCCAGCTCGGCTGCCCCGGAACCGGCGGCACCGCCGGCCGCGGCGGCGCTGGGGGCACCCATCGCCCCGCCGGAGGCTGCCCCGGTCACCCCGTTGGCGGCGCCGGCCCCGGCGGCACCTGTGCCGGCTGCTCCCCCACCAGCAGCAGCCGTGCCAGCCGCACCCCCGGTCGCCGCACCGCCGGCCGCCGTGCCGGCGCCCGTTGCACCCGCACCGGCCGTTCCGGCACCGGCTGCTCCGATCGTGGCGGCCCCGCCCGCGCAGTAACGCCGAACGCGGGCTCGTATCCTCAGCGCATGGCTGTCGGTGCAGTGGTGTGTCTGGGCTTAGCCGTGCTCATCGGCGGCTCCGGTCTGTGGACGCTGGCCCGCACGCCCGGCGTAGACCTCACCGGGCAGGTGCTCCGCGCGGTGGCGCCCACCCAATTGGCGGCAGCGGTGATGCTGGCCGCCGGGGCGATCCTGGCCCTGGCCGCGCCCGACACAATCGGCAAGATCGGGTTGATCGGCGGCGTCGTCGGAGCGGTCGCGACGATCGCCGCGGGGTCGTGGCAGGGCGCCCGATACGCCGCACGCCGGGAGGCGAGCGCCGGTGGTGGCTGCGGGTCGGCGGAGGGATGCGGGGGCTGCGCGAAGGTGTGCGGGTCCGGCTAGCGCGGCGACGATGCGGGACGCAGTCCGGAGGAGGAGCCGCGCAATCCGGGCTAGCGCGGCGACGATGCGGGACGCAGTCCGGAGGAGGAGCCGCGCAATCCGGGCTAGCCCCGGTGGAACACACATCGAG
>JBAXUD010000183.1:0-6597 GCA_037129875.1 Mycobacteriaceae bacterium | reverse complement strand
CGCATGTACACCGCGACTCATGTCACATCCAGACTGTCGACCTATGGAACTTCGCGGGACCATATCACGGCCCTGACCGGCGATTTCCGGTGTTCGCAGTCCTTGGGTGGGAGTTCCAGTCGGCCCCGCGGCGCGCGCTGGGCGTCGACCCGAGTTCGCCTGCATTCACCGACCTGGCCCACTATCCTTAAGCGAGGAGCCCGCGCGGCGTGGGCGCGAAGGAGATGACAGAACATGCGTATCGTCGAGGTCAAGCGCGTTGGCGGCTGCACCTGCCGCTGCGGTGCCTGTAGGAGCATGGCTCACTGCCGCAACATCGGCAGTGGCTGCAAAGTCAAGCTCTGACTTACTAGATCCACCTACTCCGGCGTCGAGTACTCGGCGCCGGAGTTTGTCTTGCTCCCGGCGACGGGGTGACGCACTCGAGCTAGGGAATCGAGCACGCGATCCCGTCGAGGATGTCGTGTTCGCTGACGATCAATTCCCCGATCCCGGCCCGCTGCTGCAGTGCGGCGGCCAACTCCTGCACGACGATCGCGCCTCCGCCGATGACGTCGACTCGACCTTCGTGCATGGGGCCCAGCGCCGCCCGTTGCGCGCGGGTCATCGAGATGAGTTGCCCGCACACGTCCAGCAATTCGGGGAAACCCACCCGTGAAAGGTGAATGGCATCCGAGTCGTAGGTCGTCATTCCCTGAGCGAGCGCGGCGATGGTGGTGAACGTCCCGGCGACACCAACCCACGTCTTCGCCCGCTCGACCGGAACCACCGCCAGCGCCTCGCCGAGTCGCTCCCGCACCACCTCACGTGCGGCCGCCACCTCAGCGTCGGTCGGCGGATCGGAGTGCAGGCAGCGCTCGGTCATCCGGACACAGCCGATGTCGGCGGAGTAACTGGCCTGGACTCCCGTAGAGCCCGGGCTGCCGGGGCTTGCACCGAGCACCACTTCCGTCGAACCGCCGCCGAGGTCGACCACGACGAATGGCGCTGCAGCGGAATCCAACTCGGCGACCGCGCCATTGAAGGACAGTTCGGCCTCCTCCACTCCGCTGATCACCTCGGCGATCGCGCCGGGAATCACCGATCCCAGAACGGTGGCGGTCATCGCGAAGAAGTCCTCCCGATTGGCCGCGTCGCGAGTCGCCGACGTCGCCACCATCCGGACCTTGCGAACCTGGAAGCGAGCCAGCAGACCGGCGTAATCCTCCAGCGCTGCACGTGTCCGGGCCAGAGCCTCGGGTGCGAATCTGCCGGTGGCATCGACGCCCTCGCCGAGTCGAACGATGCGCATCTCCCGGTGCAGGTCGCGCAGCGGGGCGCCACCCGGTGTGCGGTCCCGGTCGGCGATCAGCAGCCGGATCGAATTGGTGCCGCAGTCGATGGCCCCCACCCGTTCTGCGCTGGTGCTCATGTCCACTCCTCCTTCGCCAGGATCCCGGCCATCTCCGGTTCGACGGCCAGCAGTGCCAGCGCCTCGTCACCGAACGGGTTGACCCCGCGGCCCTTTGCCAGGGCATGGGCCATCAGCACGTGCAGGCATTTGACGCGGTCCGGCATTCCGCCCCCGGAAAAGGTCGTACCCAGTGGCTCGATGGCATCCCGTTCCGCCAGATACGACTCGTGGGCGCGCCGGTAGGCGGCAGCCAGATCCGGATCCTGCGCCAGCCGGTTTGTCATCGCGCGCATCAGCCCTTCGGATTCCAGCCGGCTGGCGGCAGCGGTCAGAGCGGGATGGGTCAGGTAGTACAGCGTCGGAAACGGGGTGCCGTCGGACAACTTCGGTGCGGTCTTGACCACTGCGGGTTCACCATTGGGGCATCGGTAGGCGATATCGAGCACACCGCGGGGGTGCCGGCCGAGCTGGCGGCCAACCGCCTCGAGATCGGCGGGATCAACCACCGGGCGCGGGGGGTCGCGGCGGAGGCAACGGGCGCGGCGGAACAGGCAGGAGCGGCGCGGGCGGCTCCGGTGCGGAGGCGGTTGGTGCGGGCGGGCCGTGCGGGGTGTCGGCGATGGTGTGCCACAGGGCGGTGTACCAGGGATCGGTGCTGTGCGGCGACTGCGTCGGCTCACCGGTTGCGGTCGGATGCTGCTGCGACGGAGGCAGCTGAACCTGATACGGGATGTCTCCCGGTTTGACGAACCCGAGCCGCTCGCGGGCCTGGGCGGCGACATAGACCGGGTCGGCGAGTTTGGTCTTCTGGCCTTCCAATTCGGCGATCTGGGAGCGCAGCGACGCCTCGCTGGCCGCCAACTGCTTCATCTCCGTGCGCTGCGCGAAATAGGTCCGCACCGGGCCGGCGATGGTCAGCGTCAGCACGCAGATCACCGCGGCGAGGATGGCCGCGCGCCGCGCGGTGAAGCCCAGCCGCTCTTCGTTCTGCTGCTCAATGGAAGCGGCGATGACCCGCCGGATCGGCTCGGTGAGGCCGCGGCCGACCGACTCGGCCTGGTCGCGCAGACTGGCGGGACCGGACTCCCGGGCCCCGACGCGCGCCGGACGCGAACGGCCACGGCCCGAAGTACCGGGCCGGGACGCCGGCCCACGACGCTTCGGGTCGCCCCGTTTGCCCTCTGCCACAGTCTTTTTCGCCTACCCCGGCTTTTTCGTCTACTCCGACCCGACGAACCTCGGGAAGGCGAGATCGCCCGCGTAACGGGCGGCATCACCGAGGGTCTCCTCGATGCGCATCAGCTGGTTGTACTTGGCCACCCGCTCGCTGCGGGCCGGGGCACCGGTCTTGATCTGGCCACTGCCGACGGCGACCGCGAGGTCGGCGATGGTGGTGTCCTCGGTCTCACCGCTCCGGTGGCTCATCATCGTGCGGTATCCGCTGTTGTGGGCGAGCGCGACGGCGTCGAGAGTCTCGGTGAGCGTGCCGATCTGGTTCACCTTCACCAGCAGTGCGTTGGCGACGCCCCGTTCGATGCCCTCCTCCAGACGCTCGGGGTTGGTGACGAACAAATCGTCGCCCACGATCTGAACCCGGTCGCCGATGGCGGTGGTCAGCTCGGCCCAGCCGTCCCACTCGTCCTCCGACAACGGGTCCTCGATGGAGACCAGCGGATAGGCGTCGAGCAGCCCGGCGTAGAACTCGGTCATCTGTGTCGTGTTCTGGGACTGCTTCTCGAACTGGTAAGCGCCATCGCGGAAGAACTCGGTGGCGGCGACGTCGAGGGCCAGCGCGATGTCGGTCCCCGGCTTGAAGCCGGCGGCTTCGATGGCCGAGCAGATCAGGTCCAGCGCGGCGCGGGTGCCGGCGACATCCGGGGCGAATCCGCCCTCGTCGCCCAGACCAGTGTTCAGTCCCTGCTTCTTGAGCACCGACTTCAGGGAGTGGTACACCTCGGCGCCCCAGCGCACGGCCTCCTTGAAGTTCGGTGCACCGATCGGGGCGATCATGAACTCCTGCACGTCGACGCCGGTGTCGGCGTGGGCGCCGCCGTTGAGGATGTTGAACATCGGCACCGGCAGGATGTGGGCGTTCGGACCGCCCAGGTACCGGAACAGCGGCAGGCCGGCCGATTCGGCGGCAGCCTTGGCCACGGCCAGGGAAACGCCGAGGATGGCGTTGGCGCCCAACCGCGACTTGCCGGACGTCCCATCGAGGTCCAGCAACGTCTGGTCCACCAGGCGTTGCTCGTCGGCGGGGAGCCCGATGACCGCGGGCGCGATCTCGTCGAGCACGGCCTCGACCGCCTTCTGGACGCCTTTGCCGCCGTAGCGGCTTCCGCCGTCGCGGAGTTCGACGGCCTCGTGCTCACCGGTGGACGCACCGGACGGGACGGCGGCGCGGGCGATGGTGCCGTCGATGAGGGCCACCTCGACCTCGACGGTCGGATTGCCGCGCGAGTCGAGGATTTCGCGCGCGGCGACCTGCTCGATGATGGGCACGGTGCTTCTCCTTGCTGGGCGGGACGGCTGACTGTCGATCAGCCTAGATGGTCGAAGCCTCCCCGGGGCCGCACTGAGAAGGACTGCTGCGGGGTTTCCTAGAGCGGGTGACCGGACGCGTATGCCGCGGCCCAGTCACGCACGGTGCGGGCATACAGATCGGAGTGGTTGTAGGCGCGCAGGGCGTTCATCCAGCCTCGCGGGGTGGCCATGTCCTTGCCGCGGAAGCACAGATATCCCGCAGCCGACAGGGCGGAGTCGTCGAAATTGTCCGGGCTGACCACCCGGTCGTTGTTGGCGTCGACACCGTAGAGCCGCCAGGTTTCCGGAATGAACTGCATCGGCCCCATCGCCCGCGCGTAGACCGGATCGCCGTCCACCGGTTCGGAGGTGTCGAGGATCTCCAGGTTGCCGTTGGTGCCGTCGAGACGGACCCCGCGGATGGGCGGGCTGACGTCACCGTTGGGCGCGATCTCCGCACCGCGGTAGGTGCCGTGATGGCTCTCCACCATGCCGATGCCGGCCAGCGTGGTCCAACTCAGGTGGCATTCCGGGTTCTCCACCTGTGCCACCCGGGCGGCGTAGGCGTAGGCCTGCAGGGCCGAGACCGGGATCCCCATGCCGGGCGCGCGTTGCTCGGCCCAGTCCCGGAGTTGGTCGGCGGGCCGGCCCGCGGCGTGGGTGTTGATTTCCGGCACCGGGTCACCGGCCGGCGGCGGGACACCGTCGGGAATGGGGGTGTCGGACTGAAAGGAACAGCTGGAGGCGAGAAGCATCGCCGACGCCGCAACGACGACGACGGCATGCAGCCAGCGCGACCTTGGCCGACCAGACGACACGAAGCTCCCTTAGTACCGGCGTTTTATTGGTCAATCGTCCCACGGGGGGGTCCGCGTTAGCCGTTGCGAATCTCTGCGGAGTTACTGCCAGTCAGCCGCGGGTGATCGGCCCGCCACTGGTCGACGACGCGCTGGACTTCGTCTCTCGGGTTACTCCGAGTCGTCCGGCCAGTGCACCAGGGCCCGCGGAATCCCGTCGGCGTCACAGTCCATCCAGTGCTCGCGCCATTCCTCGGCGCCGATATCGGTGACGACCGGGGCGTCGTCGAGCGCGGCGGCCCCGTCCCGCCCGCGGCGGGCGGCCGTTGCGGCGATCTCCGCGGTGCGCACGGCTGCCATGAACTCGAGAACCCTGGTTCGCAACGCGTTCTCCGCGTCACCACCGGTGCGCACCGCGACCGAAGTCAGCTCCGCGGGGATCAGATCATCGGGCACCCCGGCGGCGCTCACCCGGTCGATCACCTTCTGCACCAGAGCCAGCGCGGGTTGCGCGGTGGGCACACCGTCGACGCACGAGGAGCGCGCCGTGCCTTCCTGCGCCTTGCGCTGCTCCCATTGGGCGAGTTGGTCTTCCAGCGTGATGGGCTCACCGGCCAGCACGGCCGGGACCCGGTTGCCGAGTTTGCGCACCAGGGCATCGGCGACGTCGTCGATACCGAACGCGTGGACCGGCGCCTCCTCGGCGATGCGGGCGTGGAAGAGGACCTGCAACAGCACATCGCCGAGTTCGTCACGCAGTTCGTGGGCCTCGCCGCCGTGCACGGCGTCGAACAGTTCGTAGGTCTCTTCGAGCAGATAGCGGCGCAGCGAGTCGTGGGTCTGCTCGCTCTCCCACGGCCCGGAGGTGCGCAGCCGGTCCATGATCTCGACGGCATCGAGGAGCCGCTCGCCGGGACGCGGCGCCGGGCCGGAGATCAACCATTCCCCGGCGGCAATCCTGGCCCGGACCTCCGGATGTCCGGGGTCGGACGAGAGCAGCACCGGCGCGGGGTCCCCGATCAGCGCCGGGCGCGCCGACGGCAGCGACCACGGCACCCGGATCGGCATCTCCTCGGTGAATTGGACGTCGCCGCCGAGCAGTTCGACGGCTTCGATCGGCACGACGGCAGGACGTCGCGGATCCACCAGGATGACGGTCATCGGCCTGTCCTCCTCTCGCCGGGCACGAACGTCGTTATACCAACGTCTCCCTTCGGCCGCCCGTCGAGGGCGAGCAGGAGATCGGCGACCATCTGCAGCAGTTCGGTGTCCCGGATCCGCGGAGCGCCCACCGAGTCGGTGGCGCGCGGCACCGGGACCTGCACGGTCGCGCTGGTGGCCCGGTAACGCGCCGCGGGGTACAGCCGGCTCAGGCGGATCTGCGCGGAGTCCGGCAGCGCCAGCGGGGAGATCCGCAGCGTCGTCGCCGATCCGGTTCCGGTGGCGGCGGCCTCTAAGACGCCGTAGGCCCGGCACAGCAGGCGCAGCCGCGCCACAGCCACCAGCCGCTGGGCCGGCTCGGGCAGCGGGCCGTACCGGTCGATCAATTCGTCGATCACCGCGGCGACGGCGGCCTCGTCGGCCGCTGACGCCAGCCGGCGGTAGGCCTCCAGTCGCAGCCGGTCGCTGCTGATGTAGTCCGGGGGCAGGTGCGCGTCCACCGGCAGGTCGATCCGGACGTCCTTGGGTTCCTCCGGGCTCAACACCGTCTTGCCGTCGGCAGCGGCCCGATACGCCTCCACGGCCTCACCCACCAGCCGAACGTACAGGTCGAAACCCACCCCGGCGACATGACCGGACTGCTCGGCGCCGAGCACGTTGCCGGCTCCGCGAATCTCCAAGTCTTTCAACGCAACTGCCATGCCCGCACCGAGTTCGTTGTTC
>JBAXUD010000182.1:0-6601 GCA_037129875.1 Mycobacteriaceae bacterium | reverse complement strand
CGTCCAGCGATACCGTGCGCCGCCGGATCTACTCCGGCAAGCCCGCCCGGCTGCTTAAGAGTCGTTGGACCGACGCCTGGGACGCCCACGGCGCCCCCGAACCGTTGCCGATGCCGCTGCAGAACGTCCTGGTGGCCGAGGCGCATCAGCGGATGAGCCAGTCACAGGATCCGAGTGCGGTGGCCATGCCCGTCGGGCAGATCGTCGGGCGGATGAACGAGATCCGGCCGGCCGCCGAGATCATCGCGGAGTTGGTGTCCGGTTTCGAGGCAGCCAGCCTGCGGCTGGACAGCATCCGCGGCTGAGGCCGGCGTCTACAGTCGATTCGATGACAATCGACGTGTGGCTTCAGCACCCGACGCGGCGGTTCCTGGCCGCCGATATGTTCGCGTCGTTGCTGAGGTGGACGGGCGGTGAGATCCCCGATGAGGATCCGCCGATCGAGGCGACCATCGACTCGATGGACGCCGCCGGTGTCGACGTCGGACTGCTGACTGCCTGGCGGGGCCCCTACGGTCAGGACTTCATCTCCAATGACTTTGTGGCGCAGTGTGTTCGGAGCCATCCGACCCGGTTCGCCGGCCTGGCCGCCGTGGACCTGGACCACCCGATGGAGGCGGTTCGCGAGTTGCGCCGACGGGTCCGCGACGACGGCTTCGTGGGCTTGCGTCTGCTGCCGTGGCTGTGGAACGCCGCCCCGACCGATCGCCGCTACTACCCGCTATACGCGGAGTGCGTCGAGCTCGGCGTTCCGTTCTGCACCCAGGTGGGTCACACCGGTCCGCTGCGCCCTTCGGAGACCGGCAGACCGATCCCGTACATCGATCAGGTGGCCGTCGACTTCCCGGAGCTGACGATCGTGTGCGGGCACATCGGCTATCCGTGGACCGAGGAGATGATCGCCGTGGCCCGCAAGCACGAGAACGTCTACATCGACACCTCGGCCTACACCACCCGGCGTATTCCCGCCGAACTCGTGGCCTTCATGAAGACCAGGACAGGCGGCGCAAAGGTGCTCTTCGGCAGCAACTTTCCCATGATCGGCCACTCGCACGCTCTGGAGGGCCTCGACGAATTGGGGCTTTCCGATGACACCAGGGCCGCCTATCTGGCCGGCAATGCCGAACGGGTCTTCACCACGCTGAAAGGACGGGACGGGTGAACGGAGCGCAGGCACTCATCACCACGATGGTCGAGAACGGTGTCCGGCTGTGTTTCGCCAACCCGGGCACCTCGGAGATGCACTTCGTCGCCGCCCTGGACACGGTGCCCGAGATGCGTGGTGTCCTTGCGCTTTTCGAGGGTGTTGCCACCGGTGCCGCCGACGGGTACGCCCGCATGTCGGGGGATCCCGCGGCGGTGCTGCTGCATCTGGGACCCGGCCTGGGCAACGGTCTGGCCAACCTGCACAACGCGCGGCGTGCCCGGGTTCCGATGCTGGTGGTGATCGGTGACCACGCCACCTATCACAAGAAATACGACGCACCACTGGAGTCGGATATCGATTCAGTGGCCGGCACCGTATCCGGTTGGGTTCACCGCAGCATGGATCCCGCCGATGTGGCCGACGACGCCGCCGCGGCCATCTCGTTCGCACGAACCGAACAGCGGATCGCAACGCTGATCCTTCCTGCGGACGTTTCCTGGTCGGACGGAGCCGAGCTCGCTGGAACCGTTGCGCCGCAGCCGACTCCGCCGTCCAGTGACACTCACGAGATCGAGGCGGCGTTGACGTCCGGCACTCCGACGGTCATTCTCATCGGCGGGGACGCGACCCGCGCGCCGGGGCTCGAGGCGGCCACGCGGTTGGCTCAGCAGTACGGCGCGCGGCTGTTCTGCGAGACGTTCCCGACCCGGTTGGAACGCGGCGCCGGGGTGCCGCCGGTGGAGCGAATCGCCTATTTCGGCGAGGCCGCCGAAGCGCAGCTCGGCGGGACCCGGCACCTGATCCTGGCGGGGGCGCCGTCGCCGGTGACCTTCTTCGGCTACCCCGGCAAGCCCAGCGACCTGGTGCCCGAAGGCGCCACGGTCCACACCCTGGCCGGCCCGGTCGGCGCCGCGGCGGCGCTGGAAGCCCTGGCCGACAGGCTGGCTCCGAACACCCTCGCCCCGCTCGCACCGGCGGCGCGGCCGGTGCTGCCGTCGGGTCCGCTGACGGTGCAGACCTCCGCCGACGTCATCGGCGCCCTGCTTCCGGAGCGGGCGATCGTCGTCGACGAATCCAACACCTCCGGATTCCTGCTGCCGCAAGCCACCGCCGGCGCTCCGGCACACGACTGGCTGACGTTGACCGGCGGCGCCATCGGGTTCGGGCTTCCGGTTGCGATCGGCGCCGCACTGGCCGAGCCCGACCGGCCGGTGCTCTGCCTGGAGTCCGACGGGTCGGCGATGTACACGATCTCGGCGCTGTGGACGCATGCCCGGGAACGGCTCGACATCACCACCGTGGTCTACGCGAACCGCGCCTACGACATCTTGCGCATCGAACTGCAGCGGGTCGGAGCTGCGGCCCCGGATCAGCCACCGGGTCCGAAGGCCGAGTCGCTACTGGACTTGACCAGCCCCACAATGGATTTCGTACAGATCGCCGAGGGCATGGGTGTGCCGGCCCGTCGCGTCGGCACAGCTGAGGATTTCGCCGACGCGCTGCGGTGGGCATTCGGCGAGCCCGGCCCGCACGTGATCGAGGCTGTCATGCCGTCGATCGCCGGCTAGGCACCCCGGGGAATCTCGAACACCGGGTCGACGCAGTCGAGGGCCTCGGCAGAGAGCTGTCGTTTGATGACCTTGAACGTCTCGGTGCGCGGCAGTGAGCCGGCCACCCGAACGAACGACGGCCACTGCTTGGGGCCGAGGTCGTTCTGGGCCGCCAGGAACCGGCGGAAGTCTTCCGGGTCGAAGGCTCTGTCCCGCTGGCCCTCCGCCAGCACCAGCGCCGCCATCACCCGGTCACCGACATTCGGGTCGGGAATGCCGTACACGGCCGCCTCGATCACACCGGGGTAGCGGATCAGCACCCGTTCGATCGGCGCGGTCCCCAGGTTCTCGCCGTCGACCCGCATCCAGTCGCCCAGTCGGCCGGCGAAGTACACGAAGCCGTCGTCGTCGCAGTAGGCGAGGTCGCCGCTGTGGTATCGCCCGCCCGTCATCCGTTCGGCTTCGGCGTCCGGATCTTTGTAGTAGCCGCGGAACTGGCCGGGACCGCGCAGATTGACCAGTTCGCCGATCACCCCCGGCGGACACGGCTGCTGAGTCTCGACGTCGAGAATGCCGAGGTCATCCGGCAGGGGTCCCAGGGACCCCTCCGGTGTGTCCGGAGTGCGGCCGATCGCGATCCCTCCCTCGGTGGAACCGAAGCCGTCGATCACCGTCACGCCGAACCGGCGTTGGAAGCGTCCGATGTCGCGTGGTGCCGCTTCGTTGCCGTACATGATCCGCAGCGAGTTGTCGGCATCGTCGGGACGCTCCGGTGTCGCGAGGATGTAGGACATCGGCTTGCCGACGTAGTTGGCGTAGGTGGCGTTGAATCGGCGCGCATCGTCGATGAAGGCTGAGGCGGAGAACTTGCGGCGCAACACGATCGACGCCCCGGCGGCCACCGCTGGCGCCCACCCCGCCATCACGGCGTTGGAGTGGAACAACGGCATGGACAGATAGCAAACGTCATCGGCGGCCAGGCCGAACCGTTGCGCGAGCATCAGCCCCGGACCCGCCACCTTCTCGTGGGTGCAGCGCACCGCCTTGGGTTCGCCGCCGGTGCCCGAGGTGAAGATCAGCATGAAGAGGTCCTCGGCGGCGCTGTCGGCGAATCGAACCGGGGAGGCGGCGAAGCCGGCAAGTTCGTCCGCCCACGCCGGTGCGGTGACGTCCAGCGCCGCCGTCGCGTCCGGAATGACGTCTGCTCCGATGGAATCCGGGCCGGTGTCGGTCAGTACGAGTTGGCAGTCGGCGTGCGCGATGTCGCGGCGAAGTGCGGCGCCGCGCCGCGTCGGGTTGAGCCCCACGGGTACCACCCCGCTGAGGCCGGCGGCGACCAGCAGCGCCGAGAACAGCGGGGTGTTGCCCAGCATTACGCCGACGTGCGGTGGCCGGTCTGGATCCAAGCGGGAGCGCAGCAGGGCCGCGAGATCCGCGGCATCCTGAACGTGCCGACGCCACGACACCATCTGTCCGTCGACCGATCCGACGCCGCGATCGTCGACCTCGGCCAGCGTCCTCAACAGCTGGGTGACGGTGGGGAGCAACGATCAGGCCGGGGCGTCGGCCAGGTCCCGGCCGATGACGCGGAGCTGGGCGGTGGCCCCGCCGAGTGCGAATTCGGTCTGTTTGGCCGTGATGAAGTAGCGGTGCACCGGATGGTCCATGTCGATGCCGACCCCGCCGTGGACGTGGACGGCGGTGTGCGCGATCCGGTGACCGGCATCGGCGGCCCAGAACGCCGCGGTGGCCACCTCGACGTCACACGGCTGGTCCTCGGACAACCGCCACGAGGCCTGTTGCAAGGTCAGCCGCAGTCCCATCAGATCGATGTAACCGTCGGCCAGCCGCTGGGCGACGGCCTGAAAGGCGCCGATCGGCCGGTCGAACTGCTCGCGGGTGCGCGCGTACTCGGCGGTGAGTTCCAGTGCGCGCTGCAGCACGCCGAGTTGGTAGGCCGTCAGGCCGACGGTCCGATGTGTGCTCAGCCAGTGCAGCACTTCAGCGTCCCCGACCACCCGGTCGGCGGCCACCTCGACCCCGGCCAGCTCAAGGTGCCCCGAACTGTTGAGACCGGTGGTCTGCAGCGGTGCGACCGAAACCCGCGGGTCGGCGGATTCGACCAAGAAAACCTTTGTCCCCGAATCGGTTTCGGCCGGAACCAGAAAAGCGTCGGCCAGTGGGCCGAAGGCGACCTGGGTGCGCGACCCGGTCAATCGGAAACCGTCGCCCGATGATGTCGCCTGTACCGGGGCTTCGCCGAGTTCGCCGTCGAGTGCCACCGTCAGCACCGTCTCCCCGGCGACCGCCGGCGCGGCCCAGCGCTGTTGCAATGTGGGCGAGCCGAACAGGGCCAGCGCCCCGGCGGCGAGAACCACCGACTCCAGGTAGGGCACCGCTGCCAGCTGACGGCCGAGTCCGGTCAGGATCGCCGTCTGCTCGAGGACGCCGAATCCGGCGCCGCCGACCGTTTCGGGCGCCGCGGTGGACAGGATGTCGGCGTCGATCAGCTTGCGCCACAACGACGTATCGAATCGCTGGTCGAGCGTATCGAGTTCGCGCTGATGCTCCGGGGTGCACACCGCATCGACGATGGTTCCGACGAGACCGGAAAGATCTTGTGCTGCTTCGGTTTTTGTGAAATCCATGTCAGTCTCCTTCCTCAGCGGTTCCGGGGCAGGCCGAGCGCCACCATGCCGATGATGTCGCGCTGAACCTCGTTGGTGCCGCCGCCGAACGTGAGGATCAGAGCCGAGCGGTGCATCCGCTCCACCCTGCCGCGCAACAGCGCACCGGGTGAATCCTGGCGAAGCGTGGCCGACGGCCCGAGGATCTCCATCAGCAGCCGGTAGGCCTCGGTGGCCAGTTCGGTGCCGAAGACTTTGGCCGCCGATGCGTCGGCCATGGACGGCGACTCCGCCTGCGCCGACGCCAACTCCCAGTTGATCAGCTTGAGGTACTCGGTCTTGGCGTGCACCCGGGCCAGGTTGAGCTGCACCCACTCCGAGTCGATCAGCCGCTCCCCGCGGGCGTCTTTGGTGTTCTGCGCCCACTCCCGGACCTGAGTGAGCGCGGTGAAGATCGGCTGCGCGGAGACCAGGGCGACCCGCTCGTGGTTGAGCTGATTGGTGACGAGCTTCCAGCCGCCGTTCTCCTCGCCGACGCGGTTGTCCACGGGCACCCGGACGTCCTGGTAGTAGGTGGCGCTGGTCCCGGGCCCGGCCATGGTGTGCACCGGTGTCCAGGAGAAACCTTCAGCGGAGGTGGGCACGATCAGCACCGAGATCCCGCGGTGCTTCTTGGCCCCCCCGTCGTCGGACCCGGTGTTGGTGCGCACCGCCAGCCAGACATAGTCCGCGTACTGGATCAGGCTGGTCCACATCTTCTGGCCGTTGATCACGTAGTCGTCGCCGTCGCGGACCGCGGAGGTGCGCAGATTCGCCAGGTCGGTACCGGCACTGGGCTCGGAGTATCCGATCGCGAAATGGATGTCGCCGGCGGCGATCTTGGGAAGGTAGAACTTCTTCTGCTCGTCCGTGCCGTACGCCATGATCGTCGGCGCCACGCTGTTGATGGTCAGGAACGGAACCGGTGCCCCGGCGATGGCCGCCTCGTCGGTGAAGATCAGCTGATCCATCGTCGAGCGGGCCTGGCCCCCGTACTCCCTCGGCCAGCCCAGCGCCAGCCAGCCGTCGCGGCCCATTTGCGTGACGGTCTCGCGGTAGACGTTGCCGACGCCGATCTCACCGCCGGCCGTGGACGTCAGCGCTTCCTGGCGCTCGGGGGTCATCAGCCGGCCGAAGTACGCGCGCAGTTCGCGGCGCAACTCCTCCTGCTCCGGGGTGTAACTGATCCGCATCCGCCTGGACCTCCGCCTGAGATGAATCGGCGGCACGACCCGCCA
>JBAXUD010000181.1:0-6617 GCA_037129875.1 Mycobacteriaceae bacterium | reverse complement strand
TGAACTTCGACGGCATCACCTACGCCAAGGGCGCCAGCGTGCTCAAGCAACTGGTCGCCTACGTGGGCCTGGAGCACTTCCTGGCCGGGCTGCGGGACTATTTCAACGCCCACGCATTCGGTAACGCCACCTTCGACGACCTGCTCGGGGCGCTGGAGAAAGCGTCCGGCCGGGACCTGTCCGACTGGGGCCGCCAGTGGCTGAAGACCACCGGGCTGAACACGCTGCGGCCCGACTTCGGCGTCGATGAAGCCGGGCGGTTCACCCGGTTCGCGATCCGTCAGGGCGGTGCCGCCCCCGGCGCCGGCGAGACCCGGGTACACCGGCTGGCGGTCGGAATCTACGACGACGACCAGACCGGCAAGCTGGTGCGAACGCACCGCGAGGAACTCGATATCACCGGAGATGTCACCGACGTGCTTGCCTTGCAAGGGATTTCACGCGGAAAGCTGATCCTGGTCAACGATGACGACCTGACCTACTGCTCGATGCGGTTGGATCCCGACTCGCTGCGCACCGCGCTCGACCGGATCGCCGATATCGCCGAGCCGTTGCCGCGCACGCTGGTGTGGTCGGCGGCCTGGGAGATGACGCGCGACGCCGAGTTGCGGGCCCGCGACTTCGTCGCACTGGTGTCCCGCGGCGTGCAGGCCGAAACCGAAGTCGGCGTCGCCCAACGGCTCTTGCTGCAGGCCCAGACCGCTCTCACCTCCTATGCCGAGCCGGGCTGGGCGACAGCGCAGGGCTGGCCGGCCTTCGTCGACCGGCTACTGGAGCTGGCCCGTGGGGCCGGGGCCGGCTCCGATCATCAGCTGGCGTTCGTCAACGCGCTCTGCGCTTCT
This sequence comes from Mycobacteriaceae bacterium, assembly GCA_037129875.1. GTDB lineage: Bacteria > Actinomycetota > Actinomycetes > Mycobacteriales > Mycobacteriaceae > Mycobacterium. The sequence continues at coordinate 5,775 of JBAXUD010000181.1, read as the reverse complement.
GTTCTTTCTGGGGTGCCCTCCACCCACCACCTGGTGTTGCTGGCCGACCTCCTCGACCACGACCCGGCCGAATACCGGCTGCCCGGTCTGGTCGTCGACACCGACCTGCGCTGGCGGATCGTCACCGCGCTGGCCGCGGGCGGGCAGATCGACGCCGACGGACTCGAGTCGCCGTTCATCGACGCCGAACTCACCCGGGACCCGACCGCGGCCGGGCGCCGTCACGCCGCGGCCGCGTCGGCGGCCCGCCCCCGAGCCGACGTCAAACACCGGGCATGGCGGGAGGTGATCGAGGACGACACCCTGGCGAACATCACCGCGCGATCGATCATCACGGGGTTCGTCCACCCTGGTCAGGCTCAGGTGCTCGCGCCGTACACAAAGCACTATTTCGACGCAATTTCCGCAGTGTGGGAACGCCGTTCGAGCGAGGTGGCCCAAACCGTGGTGATCGGGCTGTACCCGTCCTGGGACGTCAGCACCGAGGGACTGGCCGCCGCCGACTGGTTCCTGGGCGGGCTGCATGTCCCCCCACCGCTTCGCCGACTGGTCGTCGAAGGACGAGCCGGTGTGGAGCGGGCCTTGAATGCCCGCGCGTGCGATCGTCGGTGACCTGAGAAGGCTTTACGGCGGATTTTCCCACGACCCTTCCTCCTCGTGCCGCAAGCGGCCCGCATCGTCAGGGCCGGGCTATCGCGGCCGACATCACCCGCACGGCGCTGATGAGTCCGTCGATCAGATTGCCTTCCTGGAAAGCCGACGCTGCCGCGGAAACCCCGAGCGGGGCCACCGACTCCACGCCGCGACCGCGCAGGTCTGCGCCGTAGGTGACCTCGATCGCGCGCTGGTCCGGCGAAACAGCAAGCAAGACAGCATTGTTCGGCGTCGGCACGTCGGCGAGCACCTCGCGGGCCCGAGCCGCGGTGTCAGCGCCGAGATCTCCCACGTACACCGCGAACCGGGCCTTTGACTGCCGGCTTGCATTCGTCAAGGCGTTGTCCAGTGCCATGAGATCGGCTGTCGAGAACGGGAAATGCCCGGGCAGTTCGCTCGGGTCGGCAGCTACGGACAGGCGGCCGCTGGAGCTCACCGCCCAGCCGATCGGCAGCCGGGTCGATTCAGACCGCGTAGCCAGAAATTCACCAGTGGCCACTGGCGCCACCTCCCACGCTCAGGGCCGACCCGCCGTGTCCGTGGCTTCCACCAGGGATCGCCTCGTCGGTGGCGGCCCACAGGATCGGCTCATGGGTGAACGGCTGCGACAGACGATAGGTGGGCCGATTCTTGCGGCCGCGCGAGTACATCAGCGCGAGAAGCGCGATGACCAGCAGGACCGGCAGTCCATGGAGCAGGGGGGTAGGCACGGTCAAAACCGTATCGCAGCGTTCAGAGGAGGCAAGGAGCGGGCCGAGCGCAAGGATCGGCTCAGGCCGCACCCTCGCCCAGATACCGCACCCACGCCGGGTCGAGTTCCTTGACGGTGCACAGCAGTCGCCAATGCTGCCCTTTGGGTGGGGTCGGCACCAGGCGCAGACTCCAGCCGAGTTCGGCGAGCAGCTTGTCGGCCTTGCGGTGATTACAGCCCGAACATGCGGCGACGCAGTTCTCCCAGGAGTGCTCTCCCCCGCGGCTGCGCGGCACCACATGATCGACGGTGTCGGCTTTGCCGCCGCAATACGCGCAGCGGAAGCGGTCGCGGTGCATCAGAGCGGCCCGGGTCATCGGGATTCGGGCCCGGTAGGGCACCCGGACATAGGTGCGCAGCCGGATCACCGACGGCACCGCGATCTTCCGGGTCGACGAGTGGATCACCGGGCCGTTGGGGTCGTCGTGCACCACGTCAGCCTTGCCGCACATCAGCATCACCACGGCTCGGCGGATCGGCAGCGCCGTGAGCGGTTCGTAGGTCGAGTTGAGCAGCAGTACGCGCCGGCGCCCCCAGACCGAGGGCTCGGCGGGAGGGGCTTGGATCTCGACGCTGTGCAGCGCGGGGCGCGAACCGGCTTTGTTCGCCACGTTCCGTCTGCGCTGGGCCATACGTCCTCCGTTGACCAGTGCACCACGGATCGGCGCGGATCGCACGCCTATTCATCTCGTGTTCAATGGTGGCGTGGCTGATGGCGAGAACCCCCAGACGTTCTATGACGCCGTGGGCGGGGCCCAGACGTTCCGCACCATCGTGTCCCGCTTCTACGAGCTCGTCAGCGACGACGAGGTGCTGCGGCCGCTGTATCCCGACCAGGATCTGTCGGCGGCCGAAGACCGGCTCCGGATGTTCCTCGAGCAATATTGGGGCGGCCCGCGGACATACTCCGACCAGCGCGGCCACCCGCGGCTGCGGATGCGGCACGCCCCGTTCCGAATCGGCCTGATCGAGCGCGACGCCTGGTTGCGCTGCATGCACTCCGCGGTCGCCTCGATCGACTCGACCACTCTCGACGAAGAGCACCGCAGTCAGCTGCTGGCTTACCTGGACATGGCGGCCCACCACATGGTCAACGCCGAGTTCTAGGGCATCACCGCACGAGCAGCGCCGGTCCCCCGCGTCGTCGGAAGACCGATCCGAACCGTGCGTCGATACGCAGCCACGTCGGCGAGGACCTGATCCGCACCACCTCGGCGGCCGCGTCGGGTGGATCCTCCGGCAGGAATCTCATGGCCGCCAGGGCCAGCACGCACCGCATCGGCACACCGGCCCGGGTTCCGTTGCCACTGACCTGAAGCACTTCGGAGTCCAGCAGCGACGCCGGCGGGCCGTGCCCGGCGGACTCGCGTGCCAAGTCGGCACCGCGCAGCGCGAGGTCGGCCACCACCGTCGCCGGGACGTCGTCGACGTGAACGAACCCGGTCTCGGCGGGCAGGGCACCCCGCCACGCAGAGTCCAGCGGAAAACCAGGATCGGCGTAGCCTCCGGCGTCGGCAGCGCGAAGCCCGCGGGCCAATTGGTCAGCGGCACAGGTCAAGTCGGCCGGCTGAATCCGTCCCGCCACCACCCGGCCCGCCAGCACGTCGAAACCCGTCACCACCCAGGCGCCGACCAGTCCGTCGGCCCTGACCCGCAGCCGGATGACTGCGGCCTCGTCCAGCACGCGGGCGCGCTCGGCGAAGACCACCAGGTCGTGACGGCCGGCGGGATCGGAGATCCAGACGCCTCGCTCGGGACTTGCGCCCCACTGGTCCCTCATCGCAGCCAGCGCTGCAGATACTCCCGATGCGTTGCGGAGAGCCGTACCAGCCGCTGCTCCTCGATGTGCACGGCCGCAAGTTGCGTCTCGGCGCTCACCGCCGGCTTGGAGCCGGGCGCGGCATCGACGGACCTCACCTGGTAGCCCATCGTGAAATCGACCGCCCGAAGCCGCTTGGTCCACATGGTCACCTGCAGCGGGGAATCCACCAGGCGCAGTTGGCCTTTGTAGAGCACACGCACTTCGTGGATCAACAACCCGATCGTCTGCACATCCTCGGCGAACGGCTCGCGCAGGAACTCGACCCGGGCCTCCTCCAGAATCGTCACCATCGTCGCGTGGTTGATGTGCTGGTACATGTCGATATCCGACCAGCGCACCCGAACGCCGGTGGTGAAGCTTTCGGCCACGTGTTCAGGCACTCGTCCCTGTTCCGCTCGTCCGGGTCATGCTGCGAATCTGGCGGGCCGCCACCGACAACGTGGCCAGATCACGCCCGTCGCCATGGTGGATCTCGGTGAGCGTGCGCCGCGCGCGGTGCACCCGCGAGCCGTTGGTCTGCTCCCACTCGGCGATCTTCTGCTCGCCGGTCTCATCGATCTCCCCCACCGCGAGGACGTCGAAGCACAGTGCGCGCAGTGACCCGTAGATGTCGTCGCGCAAAGCCAGTCGGGCCAGTGCGTGCCAGCGGTCGTCGCGGGGCAACCCCGACACGGCGGTCAGCAACCCGTCGGTGCCGAGGTAGTCCATCAGCGCGAAGTAGGTGTCGGCCACCTCGGCCGGCTCGCGATCGGCAATGTCGGCGATGTCGATGACATCCAGCAGGCTGTACTGGTAGAGCCCGGAAGCCGCCGTGTAGGCGAGATCCTGCGGCATGCCCGCGGCGGCGAATTCACCGGACTCCTTGGCCACGATCACCTGATCGTCGCCACGCAGCCAGCGCGGCATTCCGGGCGTCAGTTCGGCGACTTTGGCCGCGAACCGGTTGATCTCGGCGCCGACCGCCAGCGGCTGGGGCCGATAGTTCAGCAGCCACCGCGCGGAGCGATCGAGGAGCCGACGCAGATCCAGGGTCATCTGGTCGGTCACCGCGACCGGCACGCCGCCGGCCCCGGCGGCCCTGATGCGACGCCACGTCGTCCCGATACCGAAGATGGCCGCACTGGCCGCGAATGCACGCACCGCGTCGACATAGTCCACGCCGGCGTCTTCGGTGACCCGGTAGGCGAAAGTGATGCCGCCGGTATCGACCACGTTGTTGACCAGCATCGTGGTGACGATCTCGCGCCGCAGCTGATGCGTGCGGATGTCAGCGGCGAAGTGCTCGCGCAGTTGCGCCGGGAAGTAGCCGGGCAGCCGTGCGGCGAACACCTCCTGGTCGGGCACGTCGCTGGCCAGCACCTCCTCCTTGAGGGCGAGCTTCACGTGTGCCATCAGTGTCGCCAGCTCCGGCGAGGTGAGGCCCAGGCCGATCTCCTCGCGGCGCCGGAGTTCCTTGGCGCTGGGCAGGGCCTCGAGTTCACGATTGAGGCCGCGACGCTCCTCCAACTCCAGGATCTGGCGTTCGTGGACATTGAGCAGCGCCGGGGCGTTGGCACGGCTGGTCCCCATCAGGTCGTTCTGGTCGCTGTTGTCGGTGAGCACGAGCCTGCCCACCTCGTCGGTCATCGAGGCCAGCAGATCAGTGCGATCGCCCGGTTCGATTGCCCCGCCGCTCACCAGCGAATCGACCAGGATCTTGATGTTGACCTCATGGTCGGAACAGTCCACGCCCGCCGAGTTGTCCATCGCGTCGGTGTTGACGCGCCCGCCGCACAGGTCGAACTCCACCCGGCCCAGTGAGGTCACCCCCAGGTTGCCGCCCTCCCCGATCACCTTGGCGCGCAAGTCGCTCGCGTTGACCCGGACCGTGTCGTTGGCCCGGTCCCCGACGGCGGCGTCGGACTCGACCTCAGCCTTGATGTAGGTGCCGATACCGCCGTTGAACAGCAGGTCGACCGGTGCCCGCAGGATGGCGCGGATCAGGTCCGGCGGAGTCATCTCGGCGATGGTCTCGTCGATCCCCAGCGCCCGGCGCATCTGGGGGCTGATCGGGATGGACTTCTGTTGCCGGCTGAAAATGCCACCGCCGGCGCTGATCAAGGCGGCGTCGTAGTCCTCCCAACTGGAGCGCGGGAGGTCGAAGAGCCGACGCCGTTCGGCGAACGACCGCGCTGCGTCGGGATCGGGGTCGATGAAGATGTGCCGATGGTCGAAGGCTGCGACCAACCGGATGTGCTCGGAGAGCAGCATGCCGTTGCCGAAGACGTCACCACTCATGTCGCCGACGCCGACGACGGTGAAGTCCTCGGCCTGGGTATCGACGCCCATCTCGCGGAAATGCCGCTTGACCGACTCCCAGGTGCCCTTGGCGGTGATGCCCATGGCCTTGTGGTCGTAGCCCACCGATCCGCCCGAGGCGAACGCGTCGCCGAGCCAGAATCCGTACGAATCAGCGACGTCGTTGGCGATGTCGGAGAAGGTGGCGGTGCCCTTGTCGGCGGCGACCACCAGATAGGCGTCGTCGCCGTCGCGGCGAACCACTCGAGCT
>JBAXUD010000180.1:0-6621 GCA_037129875.1 Mycobacteriaceae bacterium | reverse complement strand
GGCGTGGCGACGATCAAGCGGCGCGCCAGCGCCGCGTTGAGGAGCGCGCCAATCAGGTCGGGCGTGGCGACGATCAAGCGGCGCGCCAGCGCCGCGTTGAGGAGCGCGCCAATCGGGTCCGGCGTGGCGACGATCAAGCGGCGCGCCAGCGCCGCGTTGAGGAGCGCGCCAATCACCTCTGGCCACGCGCGCAGACGCTACCGGGCCAGCGACCGGTCGAGGTCGGGTTCGATGTAGATCAACGTTGCGGCCGGAACCGCCGCCCGGACCGCCGCTTCGGCCCGGTCGATGGCCGCGGCCACCGTGGCGAGATCGGTGGAGGGGGCCAGGGCGATCTTCGCGGCCACCAGCATCTCCTCGGGTCCCAGGTACTGGGTGCGCAGGTGAATCACCCGCTCCACGTGCCCGGTCTGCTCCAGCGCGGACTGGATCGCGGCCAACTCCTCGCCGGTGGCGCTCTCGCCGATCAGCAGGCTATGCATCTCCACCATGAGAATCACCGCGATCACGGCGAGCAGTGCGCCGATGAGCATGGTGCCGATCCCGTCCCAGACCGGGTTGCCGGTGAGCATCGACAGGCCGACGCCGACCAGGGCGAAGATCAGACCCAGCAGCGCGCCGGTGTCCTCCAGCAGCACCACGGGCAATTCGGGGTTGCGGGAGCGGCGAATGAACTGCCACCACGATCCGGTGCCCTTCAGGGGCCGGGACTCGACCACCGCGGTGCGAAAGCTGTAGCTCTCCAGGCCGATCGCGACCACCAGGATCCCCACCGCCACGAAGGGCGAGTTGAGCGGATGCGGTTCGGCGATCTTGCGGTAGCCCTCGTAGAGGGCGAATACCGCGCCCAACGAGAACAACACGAGCGCGACCACGAAGGAGTAGAAGAACCGACTTCGGCCGTAGCCGAACTGGTGCAGGCTGGTCGCTTCCCGCTTCGCGCGGCGCTGACCCAGCAGCAGCAGCGCCTGGTTGGAGGTGTCGGCGACCGAGTGCACCGCCTCAGCCAGCATCGAGGAGCTGCCGGTGATGGCGTAGCCGATGAATTTCGCAACCGCGATACCGGCGTTGGCGGTCAGGGCCGCCAGGATCGCCCGGGTGCTACCGGAAGCCGACATCGGATGTCCCCTTCAATTCAAGCGGATGGCTGATCAGTGCGACTTCTAGAGGCCAACCGTAGCGCGGAAGAGCCGGCTCGGGGCGGATGCCTCCAAACGGATCGGGCCGTCGTCGGCGGCCACCCACGCCGCGGCACCCCTGTCGATGCGCACCTCGTCGGACTTGGCCCGGACGGTCACCGAACCCTCGGTGCAGAACAGAATCTGCGGTCCGTCGTGGCGCGACGGGGCGTCCACTTCGTGTCCGAGGTCCTCGCCGTCGATGGTCAGCTCGGACGCCGCGAATTCGACAGCAGGGGTGTGGTAGATCAGTTCGATGCCCTCGCGGTGGGTGCTGACCCGGGCGTCGGGCACCGGCGTGAAATCCAGCACCCGCAGCAGTTCCGGTACGTCGACGTGCTTGGGGGTCAGTCCGCCGCGCAGCACGTTGTCGGAGTTGGCCATGACCTCCATGGCCACGCCGTGCAGATAACTGTGCAGGTTGCCGGCGGGAAGGAAGATTCCTTCGCCAGGGGCCAGGCCGATCCGGTTGAGCAGCAGGGCCGCCAGCACACCGGCATCGCCGGGGTAACGCTCGCCGAGTTCCAGGATGGTCCGGGCCTCGTCGACGAATTCCTTTGCACCCGAACGGATGTAGGCTACAGCCCCCTCCAGCACCGCCGGGATGAGAGCGTCGATGTCGGGCTGGGGTGCGGTGATCCAGGTGGTGAACAGCGCGCGCAGGCCGGCGGCGTCGGACTGGTCGGCGAGCAACCCGATGTAGGGATCGAGTTCGGGCACCGCCAGGGCCCGCATGAGCGCCACCGAACGCGCCGCCGGCCGAAACCCGGCCAGGGCCTGGAAATCGCTGAGCGCAACCAGTAGTTCGGGTTTGTGGCTGCGGTCCCGATAGTTGCGCACCGGAGAGTTGACCTGCACGCCCGCGCGGTCTTCTCGCTGATAGCCCTCCACTGCCTGCTCGGCACTCGGGTGGGCCTGCAGCGACAGTGGTTCGTCAGCGGCGAGAAGCTTGAGCAGGAATGGAAGTGCGTTGCCGAACCGGTGCGCCACCACGGGCCCGAGTTCGCCATCGGGGTCGGCGGCGATGGCGTCGAGAAGCGAAACCTCGCCATCGGGCCCCTCGAGCCGGGCCGGATCGCCCGGATGGGCGCCGAGCCACAACTCAGCCTCCGGATGCGCCGCCGGAGCAGGTCGTCCGGTGAACTCGGCGATCGCGGTGCGCGACCCCCATGCGTACGTCCGGATTGGTCCGCGTAACAACTGCACGGTCTTGCTATCCCCCTGCCAATCTCAGATAAACCGCAGCCATCTCAAGCCGCACGGCCAGTGTGGCCAGTTGTTGTTCGGACCGGGCCCCGGCCGCGGGAACCGATCCTGTCTCCCCAACGTCCTCGACACCAACCAGATCGACGTCGTCGATCCCGGCGATCCGCGCGCTCAAGACGGGCCGTTCCTCGGCCAGGGACAGCGCCAATACCCGCGGACGGCCGGGCAGCGGTCCGTCGATCTCCTCGTCGTGGAACAGCGCTTCCACCGGGTCGGCGAACCGCGGCGTGCGCCCGCGCAGGGCCACCAGAGCATCTGCCAGACCCGTGGCGGCGATCGGGTGCCCGCCGACACGCAGCAGCACCGCACCGCCATGGCGGGCCAGGGCAAGGGTTCCCGGGCAGTCGCCTGCCAGCACCGCCCGCCGGCCCGAGATCCGCTCGGCGAGCACTTTGGCCGGGTTGGTGAATACTTGGCGCACCGCGCTGTTGCGCAGCGCCTCGGCATCGAGTTCGTCGGCCAGCGTCCCCAAATCGGTACTTATTCCACGATCGACCGCGCCCAGCGCGGCGAGTCCCGCCGCGAGATAACGGCAGAGGCCGAACTCGTCCGGCACCCATAGTCGGGGTGCCAGCACCGCGGCGCGGCCGGCGGTGGCATCCCGAAGCGGGCCCTCGTACGGCGCCGCGATCGCCACCCGCGCCCCTCGGCGCACCGCGGTCGCGGCGGCCGACACCAGCACCGGGTCGCCCGGATCATCGCCGGCGACGATGAGCACGTCCAGCGGTCCGATCCAGGGCGGCACCTGCGCCGCGGTGACGATCGGTTCGGCGGCGGTGGCCCCGAGGGCGGCGGACAACATGGCGCCGGCGGCTTCAGCCGGCCCGCGGCCGGCCAGCCAGATCACGGTGCGGGGCCGCTGATCCGAAGCCAGCGACTCCAGCGCCCCCTCCTCGACGGCTGCGGCCGTCGCCCGCACCTGCGCACCGGACATAGCGGCCGAGCGCAGCAGCCCGTCGCGATCCGCCTCGAGCAACCCGTCGGTGTCGTCGAGGTCGACGGTCGCGTGCGCCGCGCTCATCCGCTCGTCCCGGTCCGGGAGATCTCCTCGCCCGCAGCGGCGACGATCGCGTCCACCTTCTCGGCGGTAGGCGCCTCGACGTTGAGGCGCAGCAGCGGCTCGGTGTTGGACGTGCGCAGGTTGAACCAGGCGCCGTCGCCGAGGTCTACCGTCACGCCATCCAGGTGATCGATCGAAACAGTCTGTGGCGCAAAGGATTTCAGGACCGCATCGACACAGGCCGGGGCATTCCCGACTCGGAAGTTGATCTCGCCGGAAGCCGCGTAGCGCTGGTAGTCGTCCATCAGTTCCGACAGCGGCCGGGGTTGTTCACCGAGGGCGGCCAGCACATGCAGTGCGGCGAGCATGCCGGAGTCCGCGCCCCAGAAGTCGCGGAAGTAGTAGTGCGCCGAATGCTCGCCACCGAAGATCGCACCGGTCTCGGCCATCAGGGCCTTGATGTAGGAGTGCCCGACCCGGGAACGCACCGCAGTGCCGCCGTGCTCGGCGATCACCTCCGGCACCGTCCGCGAGGTGATCAGGTTGTGGATCACGGCGGCGCCGGCCTCGCGGTCCAACTCCCGGGCGGCCACCAGTGCGGTGACCGCCGACGGCGACACCGGTCTGCCCAGTTCGTCGACGACGAAGCAGCGGTCTGCATCGCCGTCGAAGGCCAGGCCAATATCAGCACCGACCGCGCCGACGTACTTCTGCAGGTCCACCAGATTGGCCGGCTCCAGCGGGTTGGCCTCGTGGTTGGGAAAGGACCCGTCGAGTTCGAAATAGAGCGGAAGCAGGGTCAGGCCGGGGATCGTGCCCAGCACGGCCGGCGCGGTATGACCGGCCATGCCGTTGCCCGCATCGACCGCCACGCGCAGTGGGCGCAGCGCGCCGACATCGACCAGCGACCGCAGGAAGTCGCCGTAGGCGGCGAGGACATCCTGGTCGTGTATCCGGCCACGGGGTGCGGTCCCGGCGGGCACGCCGTTGATCACGCCGTCCCGGATCACGGCCAGGCCGGTGTCCTCGCCGACCGGCTTGGCCGCGGCGCGGCACAGCTTGATGCCGTTGTAGGCGGCGGGGTTATGGCTGGCGGTGAACATTGCGCCGGGGCAGTCCAGAAACCCCGACGCGAAGTACAACTGGTCGGTGGAGGCAAGGCCGATGCGGACCACGTCCAGGCCCTGCGATGTCACGCCGTCGGCGAAGGCAGCCGCCAGGACGGGGGAACTCTCCCGCATGTCGTATCCGATCACGATGCGGCTGCTGCCCTGCGCTGCCTCCGCGATCATCAACCGGGCGAACGCCGCGCCGACATCGCGGACGAAATCCTCGTCAAGTTCGGTGCCGACCAGACCGCGCACGTCATAGGCCTTGATGACCCGGCGCACATCGGCGGCCGACCTTGGCATAGGAGCTCCTCTGGGACAGGACTTGTGTCGCCGTCAGCCTAGCCGCTCACCGCAGTCCGAAAGGGCGCCCGCGTTGCGCTAGTCAGCGGGGTCGGGAAGAACCCGGAGATGACCCCGCCGCCGGCCGGTGCCACTCGATCGCGGGGCCGCGGGGGTGGCACCGGAGTGCGGCACCGACGCATGGGCCACACCGATCGGATCGGAGAAGCGTGGCATCGGCGAACCGCCCGACACTCCGCTCTCGCGAACGGCCTCGGCCAGGGCGACGAGGTCGTCTTCGTCGGGATTGGTGGGCAGGGGTGCGGCATGGCGCACCAGTTCCCAACCACGCGGAGCCGTGATCCGGCTGCCGTGCCCGAGGCATAGGTCCCAGGAGTGGGGCTCCCGCACCGTACCCAGCGGTCCCACCACGGCGGTGGAGTCCGCATAGACGTACGTCAGCGTTGCCACCGCGTAGTGCCCGCAGCCTGGTCGGCTGCAGCGACGGGGAACATTCACGCCGGTGAGGTTATCGCGCAGCGATGACCTGTGACGCCGGACACGCGCAGCCCGCGGGATGCCGATGTACAACCGTTACGATCGGCGTCTATGGCCGATACCCGCAGTTCCCGGCGTGGCGGCGGGTCAGGCGGAGGCTCCCGGCGCGGACGTGAGATGCGCGGCCCGCTGCTGCCCCCGACAGTTCCGGGATGGCGCAGCCGGGCCGAGCGGTTCGACATGGCGGTGCTGGAGGCCTACGAGCCGATTGAGCGACGCTGGCACAAGCGGCTGACCGAACTCGATGTTGCTGTCGATGAGATTCCACGCATCGCACCCAAGGATCCCGGCAGTGTGCAGTGGCCCCCGGAAGTTGTAGCCGACGGGCCGATCGCCCTGGCTCGGCTGATTCCAGCCGGGGTGGACGTCCGCGGTGACGCCACGCGGGCCCGAATAGTGTTGTTCCGCAAGCCGATCGAGCGGCGGGCGAAAGATTCGGTCGACCTGACCGATCTGCTGCATGAGATTCTGGTGGCACAGGTGGCCACCTATCTTGGGGTCGAACCCTCCGTCATCGACCCCAACATGGACTCCGACGATTAATCGCCGGTGGCGCTTCTTTTCAGTGAATCAGATGATGCCGCGCTTGAGGCGCCGGCGTTCCCGCTCGGATAGCCCGCCCCAGATGCCGAACCGCTCGTCGTTGGCCAGGGCGTAATCCAGGCAGGCGTCGCGCACTTCGCAGCCCAGGCAGATCCGCTTGGCCTCGCGGGTGGATCCACCCTTCTCCGGAAAGAAGGCCTCCGGGTCGGTCTGGGCGCACAGCGCCTTCTCCTGCCAGAGGTCGTCGTCCGGCGTCAAGGCCAGTTGTTCGACAGGTTCGGGCACCAGCGTCAGGTGGGCGCGAGCCGCGCCCGACAAGCCCGCCGCCGGCATTGCAGTGTGCGGCGCACCAAGCACACCAAGGAAATGCTCATAAGTCATATCCGCCTCCTCGCCGAGATTCGATTCTTCAGTTTTCGAAAGAGTGTTCGAACATTTGGTCGAATCACGGTCTGCGACACCGAAATCGGCTGGTCGACCGGGAAATGACACTGTTGTGATTAGACAGTGCCGTCCTGCCCAGGTCAAGCGATAGGCCGCAATTCATTACCACTTTCGTGACCGAATTCGGCGTGTCGAGACCCCTGCGTGTCTTGCGAGTTACGTCACTGTGACCGCGGTGGAGGTCCGCAGTGCCGACCAGTGCGGACCGCACAGTGCCGACCAGTGCGGACCGCACAGTGCC
>JBAXUD010000018.1:0-17350 GCA_037129875.1 Mycobacteriaceae bacterium | reverse complement strand
GTGACAGACCCTCGTTGATCGTCGGGCACTGGTCCGGGGTCAGGCAGATCTTGCCCGTCATCCCGAACTCGGCCGAAACAGCCGTGGCTTCACTGAGTTTGAGCGCACTTGAGCCCACCGTCGGGCCGTCGATCGCACCGGGCAGATGTGCCGCCTTGGCGGCGATGGTGAACCGTGAGCGGGCGTAGGCCAGGGTCGTCGGACTCTCGCCGAATCCGGTGTCGCGGCGGAAGTCACCGATACCGAACGCCAACCGGAAAGTGCCTTTGGCGGCCGCGATCTCGGTGATGCGCTCCAGACCACGGGCGGTCTCCACCAGTGCGACGATCGGGATGTCGGGCAGCCGCTTGGCGGTCTCGGTGACGTGGTCCACCGACTCCACCATCGCCAGCATCACCCCGCCCACCGAGGTGCCGGCCAACAAGTCCAGATCGTCGGCCCAGAACTGCGTGCCGAAGCCGTTGACCCGCACCCAGTCGGCGTTGCCCGCGCCGAGCCAACGCACCACGTTCTCTCTGGCAGCGGCCTTCCCCTTGGGCGCAACCGCGTCCTCGATGTCGAGCACCACGATGTCGGCCCGGGACGCGGCCGACGGGGCGAACTTCTCGAACTGGGCTCCGTTGACCAGCAGCCAACTCCTGGCCAGTACCGGATCGATGCGGAAGCCCACATCCTGGCTATCGGGGTTGGCGTCCCATCCGTTGACTTGGTCGTACATGGCTCTGGCCCGGTGCCTTCCGCTGGCGCTTGGTTGCGGCTCCATAGTGGCACCCGGCGGCGGTGACGGCCAATCCGGTGAGCTCGGCGCGGGGACCCGCAGAGCCCGATTCACGATTGCCTGATCGTGAATCGAAGATATGTCTTCTCTATGTGTTCGGTGATCTCGGCCGGACGCGTTCCTAGGCTCGTCGTTAGCGGGCGAACACCTCAACGTCCGGCCAAACGAAAGGATTTACGACCATGGCGATTTCACTCCTGGCACCTGCTGTACTGGCCGGCGCCGTCGCGGCGGCCATCGTCCTTGCGCCGATGGCCAGTGCGGACTCCAAGGATTCCGCGACAGACCCTGTGGCCGGTGCGGAATCAACGCAACGCGGACCCAACGCCGCGAAGGTCAAGCCACGGTCCGTACCGAACAATGCGACCAGTGACTACTCCAGCAGCCAGATCCCGCAAGGGTGGCGCAACGACGCACTGTGGGCGCGGCCCGGGACCCCCGGCTCCAACCCGTTCGGCGCCGGCAAGCGGCCACCCGTTATCGCACTGGACTGACGTCCAAACGCTCTCTGGCGCAGGGGAGACGCAGTAGGCTTGCTACATGGTCGATATCGGCCGCGTCACCGCCGTCTGGCGTTATCCGGTGAAATCTATGGCTGGAGAACGGCTTTCGGCGGTGTACGTCGGTGAACTCGGAGTGCACGCCGACCGCACCTGGGCGGTACGGGACGTCGAGACCGACGCCACGACCAGTGCCAAGCGACTGCCCGGCCTGCTGATGTGCACCGCACGCTACGCCGCAACCCCGGGTCCGGATGCCGGACCGGGCAACGCGCCGGAGGTGATAATCGGATTTCCCGACGGCAACGAGATCTCCAGCGCCGATCCGGCCGTTCACCGCGCGTTATCGGTCTACCTCGACCATGCCGTCGAGCTAAGGCCGCTGCCGCCGGTGACCGACCGCGGCCAGTACCGCGCGCCGATGGCGACCAAGACCGATATGCGGACCATCTTCGGCCTCGGCGCAGACGATCCACTGCCCGATCTGTCGATGTTTCCGGTGCGCAAACTCGCTGAAATCAGCCGGTACGCCACCCCGATCGGCAGCTACGTCGACGCCTATCCCATACACCTGCTGACCGAACGATCGCTGCACTCGATGTCAGAGCTGGCCCCCGGGTCGGACTTCGACGTCCGCCGATTCCGGCCAACCCTGCTGGTCGATGACCCGGACACCGCGCAGCTTCCGGAACTGCGCTGGTGCGGTGGCGTGCTGCACGCCCCCGACTGCGCATTCAGTCCGCTCATTCCAACGATCCGGTGCGTGATGCCGACCCACCAGCAGCCCGGCCTGGACCGCGACCCAGCCATCACCAGGACGATCGCCGCCAACGCCCGGCGGTGTTTGGGGGTCTACGGCACTGTGCACACGCCGGGCCGCATCGCCGAGGGAGATCTGCTTCGGCTGGACCCGCCGGCGCGGTCGCCGCTGGCATCCAACGCCGGTGCGACCATCAAGCGGGCGGTGATGAAGGCGGTGTCGGCGGCTTTGCCCCGCGGCCGCGGATAAGAGATGTATCCAACCACGCCAAACGGCGGCTTCAGATATAGGCCTGCGCAGCGGTGAGCAACGCGCGCCAACGGGACTCGGTCGCGGCATCGGCCGGTGCGAACTCCCGCAGCCGTTCGGGGTTGGGCGCCGGAGGCATCGGGGCGACCGGGAGGTAGCCGTCGACGGGAATCAGTGACCGGGCGCCGCTCACGACGTCGCCGGTGAGCAGTCGCACCCCGCCCAGTGCGCTGGCGAATCCGACATCCGGCAGCACCCCCGCCAGCGCCAGTCCCCCGGCGATGCCGATGCTGCTCCCCATCTCAGCCGCCACCACGCAGGGCAGCGCGCCGGCCTCTGCCACCCGTAGGGCTCGGCGCACCCCGCCGAGCGGCCCGACGGTGAGGACGGCGATATCGGCACAGTCGGCCAGCGGCAGGCGCAGCGGTTCGGCGGAGTCTCTGATGGACTGGTTCACCGCGATCCGGACGTCGACTCGCCGGCGTACCGCTGCCACGTCCTCAAGGGTGTGGCAGGGCTGCTCGACGAATTCCACGCCGCCTGCGGCCCGGTCCAGGGCGGTGATCGCCGAGACCGCGGTCTCGATATCCCAGTGGCCGTTGACATCACACCGGATCGCGCCCGACGGCCCGAGTGCATCGCGAACCGCCTCAAGTCGGGCGAGGGCTTCGGCGAGCGGGCCGTCCACCCGCACCGCGGCGGTCCGGCAACCCGAGTCGGCGACGATCCGGCGCGCCCGGTCAGGATCGACCGCCGGAACGCTCACCGCGACCGGAACCCGGCCGCGCAGCGGATCAGGCCAGCCGACGGTACCGACCTCGATGGCCGCGGTCAGCCACCGGCCGGCGCGCTGGGGATCGCAGCCCGGCGGCGGACTGAACTCCCCCCAGCCCTGCGGGCCTTCGATGAGCATGCCCTCGCAGACGGCTGACCCGCCGATGTCATCGATAAGCGGGATGGCGAATACCGGGGCGGCGTCGAAGTCGATCCAGGTTTTCACCGTCGCGGCGACCAGTAGGCCAACATCTCGGCGAAGGTGTCGAAGGCGGGAGCGGAGTAGCCGTAGGTGGCTTCGAAGTGAATGCTGATCGGGAAACCCAGTCCGGCGACCCCGTCGACGACGCGCTTGTAGAGGTCGACGATCAACCCCCGCTTGACGGCCGGATCGGCGGCGGCCAGCGTCTTGACGAAATCCTGCTCATCGGCGACCGCGGAGTTGCCGGGATCCTGGATGAGCCAATTGATCAGTCCCACGCGGCTTTCCACCTTGGGCACGAAGCCGAACGACAACAGGATTTCGGGCCGCGCATCGCTGCTTTTGGCGAAGTCCCGTAGGAACTTCACGATGGCATCGGAGTACAGCAGCTGCGTCATTCCGTAGGTGGCGCCTTGGCGGCACTTGAAGCCGAACCGGCCGGCTTCCTCAGCACGGGTCGGGATCAGGATGGCGCCGCGGTGGGGCACCAGGTCGGCGTAGAGGGCCAGCGCATCGGTGGGTGCGACGCCGGATCCCTCGCCGTCGGCCATGGTGCGCGGGACACCGACGAAGGCGACGCCCTCCATCCCGGCGCCGACCAGATCGGTCAGCCGGGTTCGCAGGGAGGCCTCATCGGAGAACGCGGTGACCTGGGTGCACAGTCCCTTGATGCCGGGCAGTTCCGGGGAGATCATCCGCCAGTAGTCCATGACGTCGAGCTTCGGTTTCATCTCGACGGGGCGGCCCTCGTCCTCGTCGATCATCCCCGGGATCATGACGTGGCCGATCTGCTCGGCAATACCGGTCTCGGCCGACAGGTGCGCGACTTTGATCGCCTCTTCGAGCTGTTCGGGCAGGCTGCGGTCGGTGTTGGGCGGCACCATTTCCAGTGCGACCGTGTTGAGCGGCACGGTGGTTCACCCTACCCAACATCGGAGACTTGACTGATTCCAGATAGCGCGACAGGATCGGTCTGTGCCGCCTGTGTCCGATTTCGCCGAGCAGTTGCGAATCGCCGACCTGCGGGTGACCCGTCCTCGACTGGCCGTCCTGGAAGCGGTGCACACGCATCAGCACGCCGACACCGACACAGTGTTCTCAGCGGTACGCGACTCGCTACCTGAGGTGTCCCGGCAGGCGGTGTACGACGTGCTCGCGGCGTTGACGACATCCGGGCTTCTCCGGCGCATTCAGCCGTCGGGATCGGTGGCCCGCTACGAGTCGCGGGTAGGCGACAACCACCACCACGTGGTGTGCCGATCCTGTGGAACCATCGGCGACGTGGATTGCACCGTCGGCGACGTGCCCTGCCTGACCCCCGCCGACGACCAGGGCTTCCTGGTCGACGAAGCTGAAGTCATCTACTGGGGACGCTGTCCTGACTGTTCCACCCGTAAACCCTCGTGATCACACCCGTGATCACGGTCGATTCACCCCGGAAGGAAACTCGTGGCTGAGGAAATCCCGACCACTGAAGAAGAATTCATCAACGCCATGACCGAGTCGGAGCTGCGGGCCAATCTGCTGTCGCGGTTCCACGAGGAGCGCCAGAACGGCGCCCAGTGCCCCGTGATGAAGCCGCCGGTCGAGGGCGGCGGCAACCGGGACTGGTGGCCCAACCAACCTAATCTGAAGGTCCTGGCACACAACCCGGACGTCATCAACCCGATGGGTTCTGGCTTCGACTACGCCGAAGCGGTGCAGTCCCTCGACGTCGACGCCCTCCGGGCCGACCTCGTCGAGGTGATGAAGGACTCGCAAGACTGGTGGCCCGCCGACTTCGGCCACTACGGACCCTTCTTCGTCCGGATGTCCTGGCATGCCGCCGGCACCTACCGGGTTCAGGACGGCCGCGGCGGTGCCGGCTCCGGCATGCAGCGATTCGCTCCGCTCAACAGCTGGCCCGACAACGGCAACCTGGACAAGGCCCGCCGGCTGCTCTGGCCGGTCAAGAAGAAGTACGGCAAGAGTCTGTCCTGGGCCGATCTGCTGGTGCTCGCCGGCAACGTGGCGATGGACGACATGGGCTTCACGACGTTCGGCTTCGCGTTCGGCCGCGACGACGAGTGGGAGCCCGAAGAGGTCTACTGGGGCCCGGAGCACACCTGGCTGGGCGGCGATAAGCGCTATACCGGCAAACGCGATCTGGAGAACCCGCTGGCCGCGGTTCAAATGGGGCTGATCTACGTCAACCCGGAGGGCCCCGACGGCCACCCTGATCCGCTGGCCTCGGCGATCGACATCCGCGAGACGTTCGGCCGGATGGCGATGAACGACGTCGAGACGGCCGCCCTCATCGTCGGCGGCCACACCTTCGGCAAGACCCATGGCAAGGGCGACCCGGCCCTGGTGGGCCGCGAACCGGAAGCCGCCCCGATGGAACAGCAAGACCTGGGGTGGAAGAACGGCAACGGCACCGGGTTGGGACCCGACGCTCTCACCAGCGGTCTGGAGGTCATCTGGACCCACACCCCGACCAAATGGGACAACAGCTACCTGGAGATCCTCTACGGAAACGAGTGGGAGCTGACCACCAGCCCCGCCGGCGCCCACCAGTGGAAGCCCAAGGACGACGGCTGGGCCAACAGCGTGCCCGAGCCCTTCGGCACCGGCAAGACCCACCCGTCGATGCTGACGACCGACCTCGCCATGCGGATGGACCCGATCTACGAGAAGATCACCCGCCGCTGGCTGGATCACCCCGAGGAACTCGCCGACGCGTTCGCCAGGGCCTGGTTCAAGTTGATCCACCGCGACATGGGACCGGTCAGCCGTTACCACGGCCCGCTGGTTCCCAAGGAAACCCTGTTGTGGCAGGACGTCGTCCCGACCGGTCAGAGTCAACTCAGCGACGCCGATGTCGCGGCATTGAAGAACGAGGTCCTCGCCTCGGGTCTGACTGTGCCGCAACTGGTCTCGACCGCTTGGAAGGCCGCGTCGTCATTCCGCGGGAGCGACAAGAGGGGCGGCGCCAACGGCGGCCGCATCCGGCTGCAGCCGCAAGCCGGCTGGGAGTCCAACGAGCCCGACGATCTGGCCCAGGTGGTCCGCAAGCTCGAGGAGATCCAGAAGTCCTCCAGCACTGGGGTGTCCTTCGCCGACCTCGTCGTGCTGGGCGGTGCCGCAGCGGTGGAGAAAGCCGCAAAGGACGCGGGCTTCGACGTCTCGGTGCCCTTCACCCCCGGCCGCGGTGACGCCACCCAGGAGACGACGGACGTCGAGTCCTTCGCCTACCTGGAGCCGAAAGCCGATGGCTTCCGCAACTATCTCGGGAAGGCCGCTGAGCTGCCCGCGGAGTTCCAGTTGATCGATCGGGCCAACCTGCTGAAGCTGTCCGCACCGGAGATGACGGTGCTGGTGGGCGGCCTGCGGGTACTGGGTGCCAACTACCAGGACTCCAAGCTCGGTCTGCTCACGAACAAGCCCGGACAGCTGACCAACGACTTCTTCGTGAACCTGCTCGACATGGGCACCGAGTGGTCGAAGTCGGCAAAGGACGACGGCACCTTCGTCGGCACGGACCGCACCAGCGGCGCGGAGAAGTGGACCGGCAGCCGGGTCGACCTGGTGTTCGGGTCGAACTCGCAGCTGCGCGCCCTCGCCGAGGTCTACGCCTCCGATGACGCCAAGGAGAAGTTCGTCAACGACTTCGTGGCGGCCTGGGCCAAGGTCATGGACAACGACCGGTTCGACCTGAACCGGTAGATAACAGCAAAAAAAGAACCCCGCGGAATTTCTTCCGCGGGGTTCTTTTTTGTTGGCTTCTAGGTGCAGCTGTTGGCGTTGACCCAACGGCCGTTCCAGCCCACACACGCGCTCGCGTTGGGCGTGATCGGGGCGTAGACGTCCTGCGGCATCACGTAAGGCGCCATGACGTCACTGAGGTTGGCGCAGCCACTCACCGACACCCGCCGGCCGGCGCTGGCGCACACATCGGCGTTGGCGGTGCCACTGGGGGCGATCGTGACAAGAGCGGCGGGGGCGGCGGCCAGGGCCACAACGGTCGCGGCGCCGATTCCCCATCGGCGAACGGAGATTCTCATGCAGCAGAGTCTAGCCGCGTACGACCCGCAGTCGAGGAGTGCCGGCGTCGCCGCCGGGTCCAACCAGCCGCCGTGACGGCGAACACCGCGGACAGCCCCAGCAGCCACGGCCAGGTGCCGTGCTGATAGACCCAGCCGGCCACCGTGCCCTGAATACGGCCTGCCGCGGCGATCACCGGATCTCCGGCGGTTTCCTGGCCGCCGAAAAGGCGCAACTCGAACCACCCGTAGTAGGCGACGTAGAGCCCGACGGCAAGCAGAATGACTCCGCTGATCCGGTTGACGTAGGGCAGGATCCGCCGCATCCGGGCAATCGCCGTCGCACTCGCCAGCGCCACGGCGATCGCCAGGACGCCAACCACCAGGGCGATACCGGCGGCATATGCCACGTAAGCCAGTACGCCATCGACGGCCGACCCACTGCGCAACGCGCTGCCGGTGACGGCGAGGAAGGGACCGACCGTGCACGAAAGCGAAGCCAGCGCGTAGCCCACGCCATAGCCGAACATCGAACCCAGCCGCGCGGTGGGTGCCGACCCTGCACCCTTGCCGACCGACCAGCCGGTCAACTCCCGGCCCGACAAAAGCCACACACCAAGGGCCACAAGCGAAGCGCCGACGATCAACGTCACATACGGCAGGTAACGCTGAATCGTCGAGGCGACTGAGACGGTCAGCAGGCCGAAAAGCCCGAAGACCGCGAGGAAGCCCAGCGCCATCACGACCGTCGCGGCCAGTGCCCGGCCGACCGCCGCGACCTGCCCGCCTCCTTCGCGCTGGATCACCAGCGTCAGGTAGGCGGGCAGCATCGCGAAACCGCACGGGTTGAAGGCCGCAACCATCCCGGCGGCGAACGCCAATCCGATCAGGTCGGAGTTCACGGCGCGGCTAGGACGTCAATGCGCGCACCCGGTCGCTGAGCTCTTGCTGCGACATGGCCGAGGTCGGGTTGTTCACGAACGTCGAGGACCCGTCCGGGCGCAGGAACACATAGGCCGGCTGCCATGGCACGTTGAACTTCGCCCAGATCGACCCGTCGGCGTCGTTGATGTTGGTGAAGTTCAGGCCGTACTTCGACACGAACCCCTGCATCGCGCTGTTGTCGGCGCGGGTCGAGATGCCGACGAACGTCACCCCGGGATTGGCGGCCGAGACCGCCGCCACATTCGGCGCCTCCTGATTGCAGAACGGGCACCACGGCGTCCAGAACCACAGCACCGCCGGCTTGCCCTGCAGGCTGGCGCCGTTGAACGTGGCTCCGCTGAGGGTGGTACCGGTGAAATTGAGGTCGGTCGCCGACGCGGTGGCCGGACTCCCCAGAGTCAGTGCCGCCATGGCCAGCGTCAGTACCAGCATCTTGGACAGAATGTGGATCAGTGTCTTCACGACCATCCTCCCAGTTGAACGAACCAACTCGAAGGCTATTGAGGCCCCAGGGCTCACGCCATGGCAGACAGCCCTCGGTCAGAAATGCGTAAGCCGCACTATTGCGACGTGATCATGACTTTCCCGCACTCCTCGCCGGTGGCGAGCAGATCGAGTGCGGCGTCGATGCTGCCGAGCGGGAAACGGTGGGTGATCAGCGCCGAAAGGTCCCGCCGACCCAGCAGGTCGACAGCATCGCCGAACCGCGCCGGGTACTCCATGGATCCCCGGATGGTGAGCTCCTTCATCAGCACGCTCAGGAAGTTCACCGGCACCGGGCTGTAGTGCAGGGCCACCACACTGATCCGTGCGCCGCGGCCGGCCCGGTCGATGATGCCGGTGAGCACCGCATCCGATCCGGATGCCTCGATGAAGGCTTCGGTGGCCGGCGCATTCCCGAATCGCGACTCCGTGCGGCCGTGGATGTGGGACAACTCTCGCCACACGCTCTGCTCGGCGGGGTCGACGGTTGCCGAGGCACCCATCGCCTCGGCCAGCCGGCGGCGCCGGGCGGACAGGTCGATGCCCACCACGTCGGCGACACCGCGATCAACCAGACTGGCGATTGCGGCCAGACCTATTGGGCCGCAACCGAACACAGCGACCCTGTCGCCGGAGGTGACGTCGGCCTGCTCGGCCGCGTGCATGCCGACCGCGACCGGCTCGGCCAATGCGGCAACGTCAAGGGGCATCGAGTCCGGAACCGCGAACAACCTGCCACCGCGGGCCGCCTCCCGCACCAGCACGGCGTCGGCCAGGCCGCCCTCCGGTGCTCCGTTGCCGATCCGGCCCAGATCGTCGTCCCCGGGATGCACGACGACGCGGTCACCCACCGCGACATCGGAAACCTCGGCGCCGACCTGCCGCACCACCCCCGCCATTTCGTGTCCGAGTGCCATCGGCTCGCCGTTCGGGCCGGCCAGGCCCCCAAGTCGGATATAGCTGAGATCGCTTCCGCAGATACCGCACGCGTGGACCTCGACGACCGCGTCCCGGGGCCCGCAGTCGGGCAATTGCACCCGGTCCACCGAAACAACCCCGGGTGCGAGGATGCGAGCCTGTTGAATCATCGGTGCAGACAGTATCGGCGGGAAGGGGGTGAGGTGATCAATCTCGACGACCTGACCGCGCCGGTCCTGACCGACGTGCAGCGTCAGGTGCTGCAGTACACCGAGTCGCATCCGGTCACTCTCGATATCGAGGGCATGCGGCAGGAGGCGGTCGCCAAGGCCGGTGCGGACGACCTCGCCGACTCCGACGGTTTCATGACACGCCTGCAGGCGCACGTGGCCGCCATCGAGGGCGACACGGGCCTGCGCCAGCTCACGCGTAACACGCTGCGCGCCAGGATCGTTCGCCTCCTGCGCAATCGCCTGTCGATGAACGACCTGATCGAGCGCTACCCGGAGATCACCTCGATCCCGATCGAACGGCCGCTGATCGTGGTCGGAATGCCCCGATCCGGGACGACGCACCTGGTGAACCTCATCGCCCGTGACCCACGAAGACGGTCACTTCCCTACTGGGAATCCCAGGAGCCCATCCCACCCCGGGGTCAGGGCCCTGCAGAAGACGGTGTGGACCCGCGTTACGCCAAGGCCAAGGCCGAACACGACGCGATGATGGCGACCGCCCCCTACACCGCCGCCATGCACGACAGGTTCCCCGAAGCCATCGAAGAGGAGGTGGAACTGGAGGATCTCGACGTCGCGTCCTATGTGCTGGAGTGGCACGCCCGGGTGCCCGACTGGCGGGATTTCTATCTGAGCCTCGACCAGGTCCGGCACTACGGCTATATCAAGAGGGTCCTGCAGGCACTGACCTTCCTGCGCGGACCGCGGACCTGGGTGCTCAAGTCGCCCCAGCACGCCGAGCAACTCGGTCCCCTGATGGCGACGTTTCCGGATGCCACCGTCGCCTTCACCCATCGCGACCCGGTGGCGGTGATCCAGTCGGCGATCACGATGATGGCC
Organism: Mycobacteriaceae bacterium; assembly: GCA_037129875.1. Taxonomy (GTDB): domain Bacteria; phylum Actinomycetota; class Actinomycetes; order Mycobacteriales; family Mycobacteriaceae; genus Mycobacterium. The sequence continues at coordinate 6,646 of JBAXUD010000018.1, read as the reverse complement.
TACTCCGACCGTCTGCGCCGGCACAGCATCGACCCGGACTGGCTCCTCGAGTACTGGACCGACCGCATCCACCGCCTGCTGAGCGCCTGTGTCCGCGATCGCGGACTGGTGGCCCCCGAGCGCAGCCTCGACATCGGCTTCCACCAGCTGAACGGCAACGAGATGCCGGTAGTGCAGGAGTTCTACCGTCGCGCCGGAGTCGACGTCCCCCCGAAGATCGCGGCCAGATTCCAGTCCTACATCGACGACAACCGCCGTGGCGGCAAGGGTGCTATCCCCTACGATCTGCAACGCCACTTCGGCGTCCGCCCTGAGGAGTTGCGGGCGCGGTTCGGCTTCTACCTCGACCGCTTCGACGTCCGCCCCGAGCCGCAGGGGACGGCGTGACCGACACCGAACCGATCTGGCGCAGCCGCCCCGGTGCCGAGGCCATGGCGCCGGCCTCCGCGGAGGCGGCTGTGGAAGTGGCACAGGGGATCTGGTGCTCCCCCGGCCTGACCAATTCCTACCTGCTGACCACCTCAGAAGGACGCATCGTCGTCAACACCGGCATGGGCTTCGAGGCGCCGGTGCACCGTGCGAACTTCGACGCCGTCGACTCTGCACCGGTGCGCTACATCATCGTCACCCAAGGACACTACGACCACGTCGGCGGCATCGACACGCTGCGAGATCCCCAGACTACCGTTGTTGCGCAAGCGAACTGGCGCATCTGGCGCGATGACAACGAACGACTGATGAATTACCGCGTCGCCCGCAGCGCCTTCGCCTTCCGCGAAAGGCTGTCGCAGGGCGTCGCCGACATCCAGCGCCGATTCGGCACGCTTGCCCCGCAGAGCACCCTGCTGCCCGACATCGAGGTCGGCGACACGATGAGCCTGGCAGTCGGCGACCGTCGACTGGAACTCATCGCCACCCCCGGCGGCGAAACCACCGACTCCATGGTGGTCTGGCTGCCAGAGGAGCGAGTGTGCCTGTGCAGCAATACGTTCGGTCCGATCTTCGGGCACATCCCCAATCTGGTGACGATTCGCGGCGATCGCTACCGCGACGCCCTGACGGTCATCGACACCATCGAACGGATCCGCCGGTTGCAACCGCAGGTGTTGATCACCGGCCACTTCGACCCGATCGTCGGCGCGGCGCGCATCGACGCCGAGCTGACCAGATTGCGCGACGCCGTTGCCTACGTCCACGACCGGACCGTGGCGGGGATGAACGCCGGAACCGACGTCCGCACATTGATGACCGAGATCGAGCTGCCCGAGCATCTGCAGGTAGGACAGGGCTACGGGAAGGTGGCCTGGGACGTGCGCGCCATCTGGGAGAACTACTCCGGCTGGTTCCATCACCAATCCACCACTGAGCTCTACCCGGTGGCACCGGAATCGGTGGGCCCGGACCTGGTCGAGTTGGCCGGGGCCGAGGCCGTCGTCGCCCGAGCCGGCGAGCACCTCACCGCGGGGCGCCCGCTTCAGGCCATCCACCTCGCCGAGATCGTCCACCACACCGACCCGCAGCACCCCGACGCCCGGGCGGTCCTCAAAGCCGCCCACGAGGCACTGCTGGCCGGCAGCACGAACTTCTGGGAATCCGCCTGGCTCACCGCACAGATCACGAGGTACACATGACCGCCCGCGTCCGTTTCGACTTCACCGGCAGCACAGCGCTGGTCACCGGTGCCACCAGCGGGATCGGGCACGCCGTCGCGCTGCTGCTCCGCGACGCCGGGGCGACGGTCACCATCACCGGGACAAAGCCGTCGGCCGATGACTACGACGCCGACCTCACCGGGATGAGCTACCGGCAGCTGATCCTGACCGATGCGGAGTCGATCGCCGGCCTTGCCGGCGGCATCACTGCACTGGACATCCTGGTCAACAATGCCGGCGCGAACTTTCCCGGCGGCCTCGACGAGTCCCGGCCGGACGGATTCGACGCCTCGGTGCAGCTGAATCTGCTCGGGCCCTACCGGCTGACCGCTGCCCTGCACCGGGCGTTGAAATCCTCGACCGCCCCGGGCGGGGCCAGCGTGGTGAACCTGGCCTCGGTGTCGGCGTTGCGAGCGGTTCCCCTGGTGCCGGGGTACAGCGCGGCCAAGGCCGGGATGGTGAACGTGACCCGCAACCTGGCGGTGAAGTGGTCGGGCGACGGCATCCGGGTGAACGCTGTTGCACCCGGGGTGATCGACACTCCGATGACGGCGCCGCTGAAGACCATTCCGTCGATCGCCGACGTCGAACTTGCCCATATCCCGCTGGGCCGATTCGGCAGCGCCGACGAAGTCGCGGCGGCGGTGGCGTTCCTATGCACTGAGCAGAGCGGCTACACCAGCGGCGCGCTGATCGTCGTCGACGGCGCCTCCGATTGCGTCTGAGTTTGCCGGCGCCGGGGGCGAACCCTTTCTCACCAGAGTTTTAAAGACCACTCTCAGCCCCCTTAGAGTTGCGGCTTACCGTCATGGATATGACCGCTCCACGGCGGTCGCGACACCGACATCAGAGGCCGACCATGACGAGCTTCACTTCGCGCTACGGCAATCCGGCACGTGACTACAAGGGTGCGCACATCTGGGCACACTGCCGGCATGGCGCCACAGTGGTGGCGATCAGCGGCCGGGTGGACGCCCACAATGTCAGCCGGATCACCGAGTCGGCGCTGCGCGCCGTTGCCGCGGGATCTCGGCTCGTCCTCGACCTCACCGGTGTCACGGCGTTCACGCCGCGCGGAACGGGGCTCCTGAGCGCCATCGACGAGCGCTGCCTCGCCGCCGGCGTCGATTGGGCCCTGGTCCCCAGTGAAGCCGTCGCCCGTCGATTGCGCGCCGAGAGCGTCCCAATGCCGGTGATCGCCTCGGTGGCCCAGGCTGAGCACCACTTTGACGACGAGATTCTGCGGCGTCGCGGTGGGTTGCTGCCGTTCCTGCGCCGGACAGCCTGACCGCACCGTTAGCCGGCGCGGGTAACCTCGCTGCCGTGGGTCCCAGACTGGCGGCAATTCTGGCCGCCGCGATGACGGCCGGTTATCTCGCCGGTCCAGGGGTTGCAGCGGCCGATCCGGACACCCCGGTCCCGCCGCCGCCGGCCACCGACGCCGCTGCTCCGCCGGACCATGCAGCGCCAGGATCGGCGCCGCCCGCCCCGGGGCCCGCAGGTCCCGGCCCGCAAACCGTGATGAACCACGACGGAACCTTCACGGTCGGGAAGGACATCCTCCCGGGTGTGTATACCTCGCCCGGCCCGCTGCCCGGCGACAGCTGTTACTGGCGACGTATCGCAGCGGACAACACCACTCTGGAGAACGCACTCTCCAAGCAACCGCAGACCGTGCAGATCGATGCCGCCGACATGGCTTTCAAGACCAAGGGATGCCAGCCCTGGCAGTTGACTGATGGCGCGGCCCCGCCGAATCAGAACCCTCCCTGGCTGTCCCAACTGCAACTCCGGCACGACCTCGACATTCTCAATGGTTTGGCCGGCCAGTCCGGTAACGGACAGTTGCCGCCGTACTGATGCCGACCCCGGCGCGGACGGGTTTCGGATCACCCTGAATCTCCCGACGGGCTACCGTCTCGTCCGTGATCGTGCTGCTCCCCCCGTCGGAGACCAAACGAGCTGGCGGCGACTGCCCGCCGCTGGACCTGTCGGAGCTGAGTTGGCCGGAGCTGGGCCCGGTGCGCGCCGCGTTGGTGGACGAACTGGTCGAGCTTGCCTGCGACCCCCCGGCATGCCGGCAGGCCCTCGGCATCTCGGCGGCCCAGGACTCCGAGATCGAACGCAACCTCGCCCTGCGCACCGCCCCGACACTGCCGGCGCTGCGCCGCTACACCGGAGTGCTTTACGACGCGTTGGACGTCGAGTCGATGCGCAGTGCCGAAGCTGTTCGGGCCGACGCGCGGCTGGCAGTGGGTTCGGCCTTGTTCGGCTTGCTGCGGGCCGGAGACCGTATTCCGGCCTACCGCCTGTCGGCGACATCAAAGCTGCCTGGGCGCCCCGGCCTCGCGGCCCGCTGGCGCCCGGCCCTGGAGCCTGTCCTGGCCGAGGTGGCGCGCGCCGAGCTGGTGGTGGATCTGCGGTCCGGCGCCTACGTGGGGCTGGGCCGGCTGGAAACCGCGGTCCGTGTCGACGTCGTCGCCGAGGCGCCCGGCGGCAAGCGCACTGTCGTCAGCCATTTCAACAAGGCCCACAAGGGCCGGCTGGCCCGGGTTCTGGCCGGCGGCCGATCCGAACCCGACGACGCCGCGGCGGTGGCGGCCGTCGCCCGCCGGGCCGGGATGGCGGTGGAACGCGACGGCAACCGGTTGACCATCGTCGTTCCCTCGTAGCCAGTCGTTCCCTCGTAGCCAGTCGTTCCCTCGTAGCCAGTCGTTCCCTCGTAGTCAACGGGATTCCGATGGGATCATGCAAGCGGTGAACACCCGCTGGCAGCGAACCGCCGCGGCGCGCGGAGCCGATTACGACGCGCGCTGGTCGGCGCTGGCCGCCGGTGGGCAGAACATCCACGGCGAAGCGGACCTCGTCGAGGCGCTGCTCAGCGATTCCGGCGCCCGTTCAGTGCTCGACGCCGGTTGCGGAACCGGCCGGGTTGCGATCGAGCTCGCCCGGCGGGGCTTCGCGGTCGCCGGAGTTGACGCCGACACCGACATGCTGGCCGCCGCGCGTGCCAAAGCCCCCGCGTTGACATGGCTGCATGGGGACCTCGCCGACCCCGACACGGTGGCCCAGGCCCCACCGGCGGATCTGGTGCTGCTGGCCGGCAACGTCATGATCTTTGTGGAGCCGGGTACCGAAGAGTGCGTGGTGGTCAACCTCGCCGGCCGGCTGAACACGGGAGGTCTGCTGGTCGCAGGTTTCCGTCTGCAGCCCGAAGGCCTGACCCTGGCCCGCTATGACGAGATCACCGGGGCGGCGGGCCTATGGCCGGTGGCGCGGTGGGCGACCTGGGATCGCCAGCCGTTCGACGGCGGCGATTACGCGGTGTCAGTGCACGGGACGCGCTGATGAAGCTGTTCGCCGGCGGGATTCCCGACCCGTACTACGCCGTGACCTCCCGGCTGGCCGCGCGCGGTCACCAGCAGACCGCCATGCGGGTGATCGCCACCTGCATCCTCGTCCTTGGACTGCCCGCGGCCCTGGCTGCGATGAATCCCGCCTCCAGCCACTGGGGACACGGCGCTTTGACGTTCGCGGTGATCGCGCTGGCGTGCGTCGCGATGGCTGTGCCGTGGATGCGCTACCGCTGGCCCAGCCGAGCACAGTCCACCGCCGTCGTCGTGCTCGGGACGACCGCCCTGACCGGCGGGTGCAGCCTGGCCACCGACCCACTCGCCGGACTGCTGATCGCGACGCCTCTGGTGTTCATCCTCGGCTACACGGCGTTGTTCCACGGCCCCGGACTGCAGCTGTTCGTCGCCTCCGCGTCTGCGGCGACCGTGCTGGTGCTGGGAGTGCGGATCGCCATGAGCGATATCCCCACGGCGCTGGCCGTGGTGACGCCGGTGGTGATGCTCGACATCGTCGTGGCTCTCGGCTGCCGCATCATCGCCGAGGTGGCCGCTGCCGAAGGCGCACGCACCGACGTCGAACCACTGACGGGCCTGCTGACCCGCGACGGGTTCGACGAACTGGCCGCAACGCTGCTCGGCGCCCGCAATCGCGAGGTCGACCGCTACCTCGTGGTGGCGGTGGTGGGGATCGACAACTTCGGTCCCCTACAGAGCCTGCAGGGCAGCCGGGCCACCGACCGGGCCCGCGTCGCGGTGGGTCAGGCGCTGCGCGAAACGGTGCGCCGTCACGCACTGCTGGGGCATGTGGATGATGGCGAGTTCGTGGTCGCCGACACCTTCACCACTCCTGACCCCACGCCGCTCGTGGAACGCATCCGCGGCGCCGTTGCGGGCACGCCGCAAGGCGTCACCGCCAGCATCGGCGTGGTATGCACGCCACTTCGGCCGCTGGCCGACCGGCCGCCGTACGACGCCATCGAGGAGATCGTCGCGCTGGCCACCACGGCGATGTACCGGGCACGCCGCAGCGGTGGCAACCGAGCCGAGTACGTCATCGACAAAGGCGCCCAATGAACAATCGCGGACTGCGCTGCGCCGCAGCACTACTCGCACTGTTGGCGATTGCCGCGCAGCCGCCGGCACTGGCCCAACCGGATCCGGTCAGACCCGCGGACTTAGTCCCGCTGCGGGTCTGAGACGCTGTATCGCAAGGTGCCCCAGTGCGGCACGGCTCCGCCGTAATTAACGATTAGTGGATCGTGAATCCAACATTATGTCTTCTCTATGAGGTTCGTGACCGTGGTCCGATTGATTCCTAGCCTTGAGTCATCGGGGCGAACGCCCCGGCCGACGACGAAAGGGTCGACCACCATGGCACTCTCACTTCTCGCCCCGGCAGTCCTGGCGGCGGCCGCAGCGGCGGCTGCCATCGCTTTCGCGCCGGCAGCGGCTGCAGACACCTACGGCAGCACGTCGATCAAGGAGCGTCCGGGAACCGTGGCGCCTCCGGCCGACATCCCGCACATGCCGTTCATTGGTATGGGCTCGCGCGGGACCTCCCAGGAGCAGGATGCGTGGAACGATGAACCCAAGGGCTGGACCAACGAAGCGCAGTGGGCACGACCCGGCGCATCCAACCCG
>JBAXUD010000179.1:0-6644 GCA_037129875.1 Mycobacteriaceae bacterium | reverse complement strand
CCGACGAGGCGGTCGCGAAGGTGGCCGACTATGTGGGCTACGGCCTCAACCACCTCGTTTTCCATGCCCCCGGACACGATCAGCGCCGGTTCCTGGAGCTGTTCGAAAGGGATCTTCTGCCTCGGCTCCGAAAACTGGGCTAATCAGGGACCCGACTGAGGGATGCTGTCGTCGTGAATTCAGGTCCGACTTCGATCTACGTCGCCTCTCCCGAAGGCGAAACCGGCAAGTCCACCATTGCTCTGGGCATCATCAACCGGCTGGCCGCGATGGTCCCCAAGGTCGGGGTGTTCCGGCCCATCACCCGCCGCGAAGATCGCGACTACATCCTCGAACTGCTGATGTCGCAGAGCGACGCCGGCCTGTCCTACGAGGAGTGCATCGGGGTGAGCTATCAGCGTCTGCATGAAGACGCTGAGGGGGCCATCGCCGACATCGTCGACCGCTACCACGCGGTGGCTTCCCGCTGCGACGCGGTGGTGATCGTCGGTTCGGACTTCACCGACGTCGCCACGCCCACCGAGTTGAGCGTCAATGCGCGCATCGCGGTCAACCTCGGTGCGCCGGTGGTGCTATCGGTACGGGCGTTCGATCGCAGCCCCGAGGAGATCGCCGTGGCGATTCGAATGTGTATGGCGGAATTGGCCGCCCAGCACGCCTACACCGCAGCGGTGGTGGCCAATCGGTGCGAGCCATCCCAGATGGAGAAGGTGGCGCAGGCCTGCAAGGACCTCGGTGCGCCGGTGTACGTGGTCCCCGAGGAGCCGCTGTTGGTGGCGCCGACGGTCGGTGAACTGCTCATCGCGGTCGACGGCACGCTGGTGCACGGCGACCAGTCACTGCTGGCCAGGGAAGTGCTGCATGTGATGGTCGCCAGCATGACCGCCGAGCATGTCCTGGAGCGGCTGCGCGAAGGTGCGGCCGTCGTCACCCCCGGCGACCGTTCCGACGTCGTCCTGGCTGTAGCCAGTGCCCATGCGGCCGAGGGGTTTCCGTCGATGTCGACGATCATCCTCAACGGCGGGCTGCCGCTGCACCGGGAGGTCACCCGCCTGGTCACCGGGCTCGGTTTACGGCTGCCGATCATCGCCACCGATCTGGGCACTTTCGCGACCGCCAGCGCGGTGGCCTACACCAAGGGCCGCGTGACGGCGAACTCGGAGCGCAAGATCGATACCGCGCTGCAGTTGATGGACCGCCATGTCGACATGGCGGACATGCTGGAGCGGTTGGCGATCCCGATCCCCAGCGTCACCACACCGCAGATGTTCGCCTACCAGCTCATGGAGCGGGCCCGGTCGGACCGCAAGCGCATCGTCCTGCCCGAAGGCGACGACGACCGCATTCTGCAGGCCGCCGGCCGGCTGCTGCGCCGGGGTATCGCGGAGTTGACCATCCTCGGGGATGAAACCCAAGTTCGTTCGCGTGCAGCCGAACTCGGCGTCGACCTCAGTGCCGCGACGGTGCTCAACCCCCGCACGAGCGAACTGTGCGAGAAGTTCGCCGAGCAGTACGCCGAGTTGCGCAAGAAGAAGGGCGTCACCCTCGAGCAGGCCCGGGAGATCATTCACGACGTGTCCTACTTCGGCACGATGCTCGTGCACAACGACATCGTCGACGGCATGGTGTCCGGTGCGGCCCACACCACCGCACACACCGTGAAGCCGGCCTTCGAGATCATCAAGACCCAGCCCGGGGTCTCGACGGTGTCCAGCATCTTCCTGATGTGCCTGTCCGACCAGGTGCTCGCCTACGGCGACTGCGCGATCGTCCCGGATCCCACCGCCGAGGAACTCGCCGACATCGCCATCAGTTCGGCCCAAACGGCCGCCCAGTTCGGAATCGACCCGCGGGTTGCCATGCTGTCGTATTCGACCGGTGAATCCGGCAGCGGGGCGGGTGTCGACAAGGTCAGGGCCGCAACGGAACTCGTCCGACAGCGTGAGCCCGATCTGCTGGTGGAGGGCCCGATTCAGTACGACGCGGCGGTGGAACCCAGCGTTGCCAAGTCCAAGATGCCGAATTCGGCGGTCGCCGGCCGCGCCACCGTGCTGATCTTCCCGGACCTCAACACCGGCAACAACACCTACAAGGCGGTCCAGCGCAGCGCCGGGGCGATCGCCATCGGGCCGGTGCTGCAAGGTCTGAACAAACCGGTCAACGACCTGTCCCGTGGGGCACTGGTGGAGGACATCGTCTACACCGTCGCCATCACCGCGATCCAGGCGCAGAGGTGAGCATGGCCGACACCGTTCTCGTGCTCAATTCCGGATCGTCGTCGCTGAAGTACCAACTCGTGCAACCCGATGTCGGGGTGTCACTGGCCGACGGCATCGTCGAGCGGATCGGCGAGGAGACCTCAACGGCCAAGCTGAACGTCGGGCAGCAGAAGTTCAGCCGCGACGGCCGGGTCGCCGACCACGAGGCTGCGCTGCGTCTGGCGTTCGATCTGCTGGCCGAGGCCGGCAAGGACCTCGACGGGCTGGGCCTGGTGGCCGTCGGCCACCGGGTGGTGCACGGCGGCAAGGACCTGTACCGCCCTACTCTCATCGACGATGCGACGGTCGAGCAACTGCGCGAACTCGCGCCGCTGGCACCACTGCACAACCCACCGGCGGTGCTGGGCATCGAGGTGGCCCGCAGACTGCTGCCCGACCTGCCGCACGTTGCGGTATTCGACACCGCCTTCTTCCACGACCTACCCGCCGCGGCGGCCACCTACGCGATCGACCGCGAGGTCGCCGAGAAGTGGCGTATCCGGCGCTACGGCTTCCACGGCACCTCGCACCAGTTCGTCAGCCGTCAGGCGGCCGAATTCCTCGGTGCACCAGTCGAATCGCTGAATCAGATCGTTCTGCATCTGGGTAATGGCGCATCGGCCTCGGCCATCGCCGGCGGCCGGCCGATCGACACCTCGATGGGCCTGACGCCGATGGAAGGGCTGGTGATGGGAACCCGCGCCGGGGACATCGACGCCGGAGTGATCAGCTACCTGTGGCGCACCGCCGACATGGGCGTCGACGAGATCGAGACCATGCTCAACCGCCGCTCCGGGATGCTCGGACTGTGCGGGGAGAGCGATTTCCGCGCGGTGCACCAGCGGATCGCGGCCGGCGACGGGGACGCCCAACTGGCCTACGAGGTCTACATCCACCGGTTGCGCAAGTACGTCGGGGCCTACCTCGCCTTGCTTGGGCATTGCGACGTCATCTCCTTCACCGCAGGGGTGGGTGAGAACGACCACAAGGTGCGCCGGGATGCGCTGACCGGCCTGGCCGGCCTCGGCATCGAGATCGACGAGCAGCTCAATTCTGATCCGACCCGAGGGGCGCGGCGGATCTCAGCGGACAAATCGCCGACCACGGTCCTGGTGATCCCGACCGACGAGGAACTGGCGATCGCCCGGGCGGCATTCGGAGTTGTGGTTCCTAGAACGTCGTAATCGGACGGACCTCGTTGGCCAGGTCGACCAGCGCGTATCGGTGCGCCTGGCTGGTGGCGACCCGCGCCAGGCTGCGCAGCGAGGCCTCGACACCCAGTCGAAGGCCGTGATCGGTGAACGGGAAGCTCAGGATTGGGCTGGGGTTGGCCTTGTTGTCGGCGATCCAGTCCATGGCGGTTCCGAGCACCAGTGCGCGGATCTGCAGCACCCGCGGTTCGGTGTCCGGGAGCGCCTCCACCCGGCGGGCGGCGTCGCGGATCTGCTGCTCGGACAGTTCATGCGCTGATCGCCCGGACAGCAGTGTCACCGCGCTGGTCAGCCGGGCTGTGGTGAAATGCCTTGAGGCAATGGGGACTTCGTCGAGTGTGGTGACCGCGCTGGACCGATCGCCTTCGACGGACTGCGCTCGTGCCAACCCGAAGCCTGCGGAGATGATGTTGTTGTCGGTGTGCCAGACCGTCTCGTAGAACGGGCGCTCCTGAGAGTTCCCGGCCAATTCGGCGGTGGCCGCCAGTGCCAGCTTCGGCGCCAACTCGCCGGGGAAGGTGTCGAGCACTTCGTTGAAATGCTTGATCGCCGAGTCGTAGTCGCCGGTCAGTAACTGCGCCACCGCCTTGAACCAGACCAGCCGCCAGCGCCAGCCGACCCGCTCGGCCAGATCGTCGAGCTTGCGGCTGGCCTTGGCGACGTCGCCGAGGTCGAGCAACGCACGGACCTCCATCAGCGGCAGTTCCACCGAATCGGCCAGGTCGACGCCGTCCGACTCCAGGCTGTCGTGCCGGGCGGCCCGCAGTGAGTCCAGCGTCTGCACCGGCTGGGAGAGCACCGTCGCCGACAGCACCGTCGCGGCGACATCGGTCGGATCCACCAGCGGAACCGGAAGGGCGGTAACGATTTCCGGGGCGGTCAATCGCTCCGCGTGCACCAGGCCATCGAGGTATACGTCGGTGTGGGCCACCAGCAGTTCCACCCCGAACGTCGAGCGGGTACGCGTGAACACCGTCGACAGGCCGGGTCTCGGGACACCGGTGTCGGCGGCCACCGCCTCACGCAGCACCCCGAGTAATTGCGAGGACATCTCCTCGGCACTGGTGAAGCGCCGCCTGGGGTCGGGGTCGATTGCGCGGCGCAGCAGCCGGGCGAACGAGTCGTACTCGACAAGCACCGGATCGTCCTCGGGCAGACCGTCGACATAGCGGCCGTTGCGGGTGCGCAGGTGCAACGTCAGGGCAGCCAGTGTCCGGCCCACGGTGTAGATGTCGCTGGCCACCGTCGGTCCGGTACGGACGATCTCCGGGGCCTGGTAACCCGGTGTGCCGTAGAGGTAGCCGAAGGAGTTCATGCGGGACACCGCACCCAGGTCGATCAGTTTGACCGCCGGACGCTCCTCCTCGGTCGCCATGATGTTCTCCGGCTTGAGGTCGTTGTAGCACAGCCCTATCGCGTGCAGATAGCCCAAGGCCGGCAGGATCTCCAGCATGTAGGCGATCGCTTCGGCGACGGGCAGACGGTGGCCCTTCTCAGGTTTGAGGGACATGCCGCCCACGTACTCCATGACGATGTAGCCGACCGGCTCACCGCGGGAGTCGGGGTGCTCGACGAAGTTGAAGATCTTCACGATCGAGGGATGGACCACCTCGGCGAGGAACTGCCTCTCGGCCATCGCGATGGCCTGAGCCTCGGCGTCGCCGGCGTGCACCAGGCCTTTGAGCACAACCGGCCGTTCGTTGACGTTGTGGTCCTCGGCCAGGTACACCCAGCCCAGGCCGCCGTGCGCGACGCAACCTTTGATCTCATACTGGTCGGCAACCAGGTCGCCCGGATTGAGCTGCGGCAGGAAGGAGAATGCGCTGCCGCAGTTCGGGCAGATGCCCTCGGACTTGCCCCGATGATCCTCGGTCGCCCTGCCGACTGGACGACCGCAGTTCCAGCAGAACCGCTTCGATTCGGCTACAACGGGATTCACCATCAGAGCGGCGATCGGATCCATCTCCGGAACCCGCGGAATCTCCACCAGGCCACCGCCGAGCCGACGGGTCGGCGAGACCGTCCGCGCCACCGTCGGTTCCTCGATCTCGATCGGTTCGCTACCCGCCGAAACGGCGTCGTCGTCGAAGTTCGGCCGGAACACGGCCTGGGTGGACATCGGCCGCACGGTCGCGACCGAATCCACGCCCAGGTCGTTGAGGCTGGCCGGTTGGGTACCGACTTCGATGTCGTGCGGCTCGGCGGTGCTCATCAGTCCAGGTACCTCGGCGGCGGAGGTGCGGGGGCCGGGCCCAGAACGGTCAGCCACCTCCGGTACAGCGTGTCCCAGGTGCCGTCGTTGCGAATCCGCTCCAGAGTTCCGTTCACGAATCGGACGAGACCGGTGTTGGTGAGGTTGACACCGATTCCGTAGGGCTCCTCGGCCATGTTGGGCCCGACGATGTGAAGGTATGGATCCTGTGAGACCAGTCCGGCCAGGATCGCGTCATCGGTGCTGACCGCATCGACCTCGCGCTGTTGGAGTGCGACCAGGCAGTCGGCCCAGGTGACTACCTCGACGACGGTCGGCGGCGGGCTGATCTCCTGTACCCGCTGCAACGAGGTGGTGCCGCGGGCCACGCACACCCGCTTACCGGATAGATCGGCCGGACCGGCGATGTCGGACTCCCTCGGCGCCAGAATCCGTTGGTAGGCAATAAAATACGCCGACGAGAAGTTCACCAATTTACGACGCTCGCAGGTGATCGTCATGGTCTTGACGACGATGTCGACGGTGTTCTCCTGCAGCGCACTGATCCGGTCGGACGAGGACAGGATCCGGTACTCCACCGCCGTCGGCTTGCCGAAGATGTCGCGGGCCACCTCCCCGGCTATGTCGACGTCGAACCCGGTGATCTCACCGGTGATGGGATCGCGGAAGGAGAACAGGTTGCTTCCGACATCCAAGCCGACGAGCAGCCGTCCGCGCTCGCGGATCTTGGCCACCGCCGCGTCGGCCTGGGCTTTGGTAGGGAATGGCCGCAGGCTCGCGGTGCGGTCGCAGTTGGTGTCGCTGGGCCGCGCGGGCTGGCCGGTGGGTGCCGTCAGCTCCTTCATCCCGGCCGGGCTCGGCGGAGCCAGGGTGGGAACGGGGAGAGCGGCGGGCTCGACGGGCTGTCCGCAGGCGGCCACGGTGACTGCCGCCAGCGCCGCGATCAGCAACCGCTTGGTTCCC
>JBAXUD010000178.1:0-6695 GCA_037129875.1 Mycobacteriaceae bacterium | reverse complement strand
TTGTCGGCGAACGCGTCGTTGTAGCCGGCGGCGAAGCCGATCTTCACCGGGTTCTTGTCGTCGAAGGTGACGTCCACCTGGGCGAAGCGGGTGCCGGTGGGCAGCACGCCGTTGGTGGAACGCTCCAGCAGATTGATCGCGAACAGGCGTTGGAATGCGGTGACCGGGCCGATGGAGTTCGTGCCGAGCGTGGCCTTGTTCGCGTCGAGGAAGGTGACCTTGACCGAGGCGGCCGACGGATCGAAGCTGTAGCCGCCCAGCCACCCGCTGAGGTTGTAGGACACGTTGCCGTTGTCGATCGTGGCGCCGACGGCGCTCAGGTCGACGGTCTGGGACATGCTCGAGTCCGCGACGTTCCCGCCGCCGAAGAACTGGTTGCCGCCATCGGTAGCGCCGTTCTTGGCGGTGGGGAAACCCCAGATCGCGGGCAGGTCCGGCAGTGGCTGGGAGAGACCCAGCGGCATAAGCACCTTCAGGGTGCCGTACTCGATCACCGTCGGCGTGCCGGTCACCGTCCAGCCGGGCATGCTGACGGCGCTGAATCCCGACCCGGACGGGGTGCTCAACTCCGCGCCCGGGTTGAACAGCAGGTTGGGGCTCTGCGTCTGGGACGTGGTGGTCCCTGCGGCAGGCGGGGTGATGCCGGTGACCCGCTCGAATTCCTTTCGGGCCGAAGCCAACACGCTGAATAGCAGCGGAGCCTGGCCCGGTGCGCCTCCGGTGCCATTAGCCAGTAGCGGCGTCAGGGCCGCGGCGACCAGGGAGCCTGCAGTGGCGGCCGGACGAGGGGCGGATGCCGTTGGCCGGGCGGGTGCCGGGGCCGACTGCACGGTCGCTGCGGCTGGGGCGGCCACAGGTGCGGCCTGGGCTGCCGCAGGAACGACGACGGAGGCGGGCGCCACGGCTGAAACCTCAACGGCGGCAGAGGAACTCGGAGCGGACGGAACCGGAGCCGACGATGACGGCTCGTCGGCGACGTCGGCAGCACTGCTCAGCGGTGCGTGGTTGTTACTGGCCCGCGAAGGTTTGACGCTGGCGGCAGCCAGCGGTCCGGAAGATCCGTCGTCGGCTCCCTGCGGAGCGGAGGACGCCCCGCGCCTTTGCGTCGCGTTACTTCTGGTTCCTGTGGTTCCTGCCGCCGACTCGCTGCGGGTGTGCGTGCGGGATGCCGACGAAGCGGAGTCCGCGGAATCATTGCTGTCAGCGAAGGCCGCCGGCATCTCAGCGACGCCGTAGCCGACGCCGAGTGCGACCGCCAGGGCGCCCAACCGACCGATGTTCTTGGCGTACCCCATTGCGGTTCCTTTCGGCGAGGGCTGTCAAACCCTGTTTTCCCCATAGATTCGGATTTGACGCTAGTAGCCCCTCAGGGAAACCACAGTCTTTTCAGGGAATCGGTGTGGCGAAGGTCCTCAGCCCTCGGGGCTTTCGTCCATCCGCCTTCTGGTCCCTGTTCAGACCGGCGCAAGCGTGGTCCAATGAGTGACGGCTCCAACTTTTTAGCCCGGGGAGGCAGCCATGCACACCGGAGCATCGATTGGACGTGTCGGCCCGCTGGCTGGGGCCCTGGGTATCGGTATTGCCCTGGCATTGGGCGGGTCCGGCCTGGCCGGTGCCGAACCCGGCGCCTCGGACACCAACTCGGCTTCCGCCTCCGCTGAGAAGTCCCCGAGCCGTCCGGCCGGACGCGGCCGCGGCGACGCGCGAACGAAAACGCCGCAGTCCCAGATTCCGGCCGCCCCCCGAGCGGCCGCCACCGTCGGCGTCCGGCGGCCGACGGGCCCGGAGACGTTGCTCGACCCGCAGGCCGGACGTGGCGGGACCTCGGCGGCCACACCCGCGCTGAGGCCGCTCCCCATTGCGGTGGTGTCCAAGCCTGCCGGAGCGGTGACTGCGCCGGCGGCACCGAGGCTGACGCCGGCTGCTGTCGGCGAAGCGCTGCCGCTCCAGGTGAGCCTGCCTGCCCCGGTTCGCCTCGTCGCGCCCGCGGCGGTCACGCCGGCCGCCGAGGTGCCGTTCCTGACTTCGGCACCACCCGCGGCAGCGGGGGCGCGTCATCGTTCACCGGGGATCGTCACCGGACTGCGCGCCGCAGCCGAACTCGGTGGCGACACCCCCGCGACACCCCTGCCGCCTTCGCCGGCCGACGCCCTCGCTGTGGCATTCGTTCGCCGGGAGACCTCCGCCACCGCGGCGGCCACCATCTCTGGGCAGCAACAACTCTCGGCCCAAGCGGTCGGCTTCGGCGGGTTCGGGTCGCTGTTCTCCAATCGGACCCCCACGCTGAACCCGCATCAGACCGGGCAGAGCGCGGGCGGTGTCGTCAGCGGCAACCTCAACGCCGTCGATCCCGACAGCTCCTCACTCACCTATACCGTCACCGCCCAGCCCGCCCACGGCACCGTGGCAGTCCGGACGGACGGCAGCTACGGCTACACCGCCGATCCGGCACTGGCGGCCACCGGCACCACCGACTCCTTCGGTGTCACCGTCAGCGATGCCGCCAGCGGCTTTCACTTCCACGGCTTTGCCGGTCTGCTCAACCTGATGACCGGCGGACGGCTCGGCAGTAGCGGGCACACCAGTGTCGCAACGGTGCCCGTCGTGGTGGCGCCGTTCGGCGCCGTCAACCACGCGCCCACCGGAACCGCGGTGGTCGGCACTCCGAACGGGGTCACCGGCGTGGTCGCCGGCAGCATCACCGGTGCCGACGTCGACGGCGACCCGCTGACCTACAGCGGATCGACGACGACTTCCAAGGGGAGTGCCGGCGTGACCGCCGCAGGTTCGTTCACCTACACCCCCACCCAGGTGGCCCGTCACACTGCGGCCCTGCTGGCTGCGACCGATGCGCAGCGCACCGACACGTTCACCGTCACCGTGAGCGACGGGCGTGGCGGGACCGCAGCGGTCCCGGTCACGGTGACCATCGCCCCGGCCAACGTGGCACCCGTCGCCGGCACCCCGACCGTGGGAACCCCGGGCGCCGGCACCGGTGCGGTCAACGGCGGCGTGTCGGCCACCGACGCCGACGGCGACACCCTGAGCTATAGCGCACCGGCGACGACCGCCAAGGGCAGCATCGGAATCAGCTCTGCCGCAGGGTCTTTCACCTACACCCCGACGGCAGCGGCCCGGCAGAATGCCGCAGCCCCGGGGGCGACCGAAGCCGATCTCCGAGACAGTTTTACGGTTACTGTCGCCGACGGACACGGCGGGACGGCGACCGTGGGCGTGACCGTGCCGGTCAGTCCGTCGTCGGTCCCGGTCGGTCCGCTCGCGGCCTTCCCCGGCGCCGAGGGATTCGGGGCGTACGCCACCGGCGGACGCGGCGGCAGCGTCCTATACGTCACCAATCTCAATGCTGACGGCCCCGGCTCCCTGCAGTGGGCCATCGACCAGCCCGGCGCCAGGTACATCCTCTTCAAGGTGAGCGGGGTGATCGACACCCAGATCCATCTGACCAACGGCGACGTCACCATCGCCGGTCAGACCTCCCCGGGCGGCATCACCATCCGCGGTCTGGTCACCGACGAGACCCCGTACCAGGACCAAGCGGTGCAGCCGCCGGCCGACCACGCCGAAAACTGGATACTGCAACACGTCCGGCTCCGGCCGGGTCTCGACGGGCCCAGTGACGACGGGCTGCGGATCCGCTACACCCGAAACGCCATCGTCGACCACGTCTCCATCGGCAACGCCACCGACGAGGCGATCGAGATCTCCTACTCACACGACATCACCGTCCAGAACACGGTGATCGCCGAGACCGTCGGCGGACATTCTTTCTACGGCGGGGTCTTGCTCAATTACTCCAACCCGGCCAACGGATTCGGGCTTGACAACGTGTCCTTGCATCACGACGTGTTCAACCGGATCGAGGGCAGGCTGCCCGAAGGCAGCCGCGAATCGCTCGCCGCGGTCAACTCCCACATGAACCTCGAGATGTCGAACAACCTGTACTGGGATCCCAACTTCTTCGTCGCGCTGGGCCGGACGACGGGTCAGCTCACCGATGCCAGTGGCAACCCGTATCCCATCTACTGGAACCTCAACGCGGTCAACAACTACTTCCGGACCCGCAGCGACTTCCCGTACGGCATGTTCGACGACCAGATCCTGCGCACCCCACTGAACAATCTCTACGTCAGCGGCAACAAGATGAGCCTCTACCCGACCCGGTCGGACTACCAGTTGTTCTACTGCTGCAACGACTATCAGTCGGTCACCAACCCGAGCACCTCATCGCAGGCGGCGCACAACCTTTCCGCGCGCAACCCGTTCCCGGCGATCACCTACACGCCCACCGACCAGCTGGTGAACCTGCTGCTGAACACCGCCGGAGCGTGGCCCCGCGACCCGATGGACATCCGGCTCATGCGCAGTGTGGCCACCAACACCATCGCCTCTGCCCCGCGTAACACCAACCCGGCCGGGGACGCCCTGCTGACCGCGTACTCCGGGTCCGCTCCCGCCGCGCCGACCGACACCGACAACGACGGCATGCCCGACACCTGGGAGACCGCCAGGGGACTCAACCCGAACGTCGCCAACACCAACGCGCACACGCTGTCCTCAGCCGGATACACCGACCTGGACGTCTACCTTCAGGAGCTCTCTGCCAGCCGGGTCACCGGTTGGGTCGGCTGATCGGCGGCAGGCCGGCGACGACGAGGGCCACGCCGGCAACGGCCATGGCGATCCAACCCCACGGCTGGAACCACGGGTCTCGGGTAATCACGGCGGTGCGGGTCGGCACCGCCACATAGTGATCCACGCTCGAATCGCCCGTGGTGCAACGGATATCGACGCCGACAGTGCTGTCGGTTCGGTTGGTCCAGCCCGCGACGGCGACTGTCTGCTGGCCGCCTTTCAGCACGCCGGTCAGCGACCGGTTGATCTGCACCGGCCAGCCGAGGTCGACGGGGCCGCCGTCGCGGGTTGCCGTGCACGAGCCGGTGGTGGTGCCGGCGATGCCGTACAGATCGGTTCCGACGAGAAACGCGACCAGCGTCTGACCCGGCGGCACCGTGACGGCGGTCGGCTGGCCCAACGGGGTCGGTCCGGCCTGCGTCCACGCCGTGGTGAGGTCTTCGGTGGTGTCGGGTTGGTGCAGGAACGGCACCGTGAGAAGGGTTGCGATCCATCCCAGCAGAGCCAGCACGACGGTGGCCAGGCCAACCTTCACCAGCCGCCCGCCGCCTGCCATGCGCCAAGGGTAGAGGTCAGCCGGCGATCGAGAACACCGCGATGAGGGGATAGGGCTCGCGGCCGTCGGTGGTACCGCCGGCGAACGGGACATACAGTCGGCCTTCGTCTTCGGCGAACACCGGCTGTCCTGCCGACAGGCCACTGAGGAACGACAATTCCGGGAATTGCGTGATCAAGTCGACAGTTGCGTACGGGTTCACCTGTTCGGGGGTGAGCCGGCCCTCGGCCGCGGCAACCACGTCGGCCTCGGACACGAACCACAACACGGGCCGGTAGGCCTGGGCATGGTTGCCTTTGCCGTTGTAGCCGCGGCCGTCGGCGACGCCGTACTCGAGGTCCGGTCCGTACCAGATCAGCCCGGACGCCTGGCCGCCCGAATACACAAGTGCGGACCGGGCATCAGAGCCGGTGTGTACGAACACCGCCCCGGTGGTCTCGTCGAGCTCCGTCCAGAATCCGACGCCGTCGACCGGCGGTTCGGTGCCGGCGCTGTCCAGCGATCCGTCGGGATTGCGGGCCACCTCATAGTCTGCGGCGCGCGGCGTGCGTCGACTGGTGGGGGAGATCGGATGGCTGATGAGGGTGCGCGCGGTGATCGGCGTGCTGGGATCGCCTGTGGCCGAGCCGATCACATGCAGGCTGGGTCCCCACGACGCGGAGGCGTTGATGGACTGCATCTTGCCGCCGAGACCCAGGGTTGCACCGCCCGTCGCGGCGGACACGGCGCTGCTGAGGAATACGGCGAAGGAGCGGGTCTGCTGCGACTCGGCGGTGGTCCGCCAGGGGCCCTGCACGGTGGTCGAGCCGTCGGTGCCGAGCACTGTGGCCCCGAGGACCGGATTGTTCACCCGCTGGGCGGCGTACCAGTTGCCGTAGGACCAGAGCACACGCTGGTTGGCGTCGTCCCACAACAGCCCTTCGGTCCAGTTGGTGTTGGCTTGGGTCGGGTCAGGTTCATCCGCCGTGACCTTTCGTCCGCCGTAGATATCGCCCCAGTAGCGGTACAACGTGGCCACCGGGGCGCTGCCGGGTGTGTCGCTGAGGTTCGCGGGGGCGACGAGTTCGACGAGGGGGTCGTTCGCGTACCGATGGCCGGTGAGCAGGAAGTGCCGCTGGCCGTCGACCACTCGGGAGGTCATTGCGGTGCCGCCGTAGGCGAGGGTGGCGTACTTCCCGGTGCCGAGTTGACCCGTCGGCACCCGGAAGAACCCTTCGAAGGCAAGGTCGGCGGGCCGCAGTTGCCCGGCCGCGGGCGGCGGCTGTTCGGCCGGACTGACGGCGACGACGACCGCAGCGGTCACGGCGCCGCCGTGTCCATCGGCGACGGTGACGGTGAAGCTGTCGCGCCGGTCGGCGTCGCTGGCGCCGGGGGCCGCGGCGTTCTGCCGGGCCGCCGCCGTGGGTGTGTAGCTGAACGAGCATGCGGTGGCGTTGATGGCGATGCTGCCCTTGGCGGTCGTCGCCGGTGCGCCGTAGCTCAGGGT
>JBAXUD010000177.1:0-6718 GCA_037129875.1 Mycobacteriaceae bacterium | reverse complement strand
CGCGGTGGATGGCCGCCATGCGCCGGCACGGTTACAAGGGCGCCTTCGAGATGGCCGCGACGGTCGACTACCTGTTCGGCTACGACGCCACCGCGGGGGTGGTGGCCGACTGGATGTACGAGCGGCTCACCGAGCAGTACGTGCTGGACCCGCAGAACCGCAAGTTCCTCTCCGAGTCCAATCCGTGGGCGCTGCATGGAATGGCGGAGCGGTTGCTCGAGGCGGCGGGCCGCGGGATGTGGGAGAAGCCCGAGCAAGCCACCCTCGCCGGCCTGCGGCAGGTGCTGCTGGAGACCGAGGGGGAGTTGGAGGCGCGGTAGTTTGGTCCTCATGGTTGCAACCTTTGCCGATGTGTCCAAAGCCCAATACGTCCTGCTGACGACGTTCACCAAGGACGGCCGGCCCAAGCCGACTCCGATCTGGATCGCCCGCGACGGCGACCGCGCGGTGGTCATCACCGAGAAGAACTCGTGGAAGGTCAAGCGCATCCGCAACACCCCGCGAGTCACCCTCGCGGTCTGCGACATGAAGGGCAAGGTCAAGGGGCCGACGATCGAGGCGAAAGCCACGGTGCTCGACGACTCCCACACCGAGGCCGTCTACCGGGCCATCAACAAGCGCTACGGGATCATCGGGCGGATCTTCACGATCTTCTCCAAACTGCGCGGCGGCGCGGGGCGCACCGTCGGCCTGGAGTTGCGCGCGGCGTGACGCCGGCGTCTCCCGCAAGTTAAACCACCTGGCCATGGTCATTCCGCTGAAATATGTCCGCCTCTTCGTCGACGCCGCCGGCCTATCGCACTTCGAGGACTGCACGCTGCCACTGGAAACGCGCGACTTTGCTCCGCCGACCACACCACTCGAGGCGTCCGCCTTCGTGCCGGCCGAGGGATTCGCCGTGGTGCGCTTTGCTCCCGACTGGTCGGGGCCGTGGCATCCTTCGCCCTATCGGCAGTGGTTCTTCATGATGTTCGGTTCGCTCACCGTTACCGTCAGCGACGGAACGGAGCGCACCTTCTGCGCGGGGGACACCGTCCTGCTCGATGATATGGGGACCAAGGGTCACTTGACGCGCGTCAGCGGAGGCCAGCAGGCCGTTGCAGTAGGCGTGCGCGTTCCGGACGCTGGATGACACTGGAACCCCCATGCGCATCGCCGTCTCCGGTAGCCACTCGCTGGGCAAGTCGACCGTGGTCAACGACTGGGTGGCTCGGCACCCGCACTTCATTCGCGAGGAAGAGCCCTACCGGGCGTTGGGGCTGCACGGGCCGTACGAGATCCTGTTTCGCGATGCGTCAACCAGGCTTCACAACGGTATTCAGCTGTACTACAACATCAGTCGCGTGCATCGGTACGCCACGTCCGCGGATGACGTGATCTTCGACCGAGCGCCCGTTGATTACCTGGCCTATTCGCAATACACGGCCGACACGGGGTGCACCGATATCAACGATGCGTTCGTAGCGTCCATGGTGCCCGCCGTCACGGAGTCGCTGGACCATCTGGACATCCTGGCCTTCGTGCCGAAGTCGGACGCATGGCCTGTCGAGATGGAGGCGGATGGAATCCGGCCGATTGACCACGACTACCGCGATGCGGTCGATGCGATCTTCAAACAGACCTATCGCGAAGGGCGGTACGGGGTGATGCAGGGGGAGAAGCGCCCGCATGTGGTCGAGTTGGTGGGCAGTCGCGAGCAGCGACTGGAGCAGTTGCAGCAGGCGATCCATGAGCGCCAACCCCCGATCGACCCGAAGTAGTCAATCCGTGATGCGCAACAAGGAACCCTCCCGGTGCTCGATGCGTTGCTAAGGGCATGGTGATGCGACCGCTCCTGCGCTACGCCGCGCTCTATGCCGCCGTCGAACTGGCCGCGGTGATCCTGCTGTGCTGGGCCATCGGTCTGGGATGGACGCTGGTGGTGATCGCCGCCACGTTCATGTTGGGTGTGGTGCTCGCCGCATCCCAGCTCAAGGGCCAGGTCGGCTCGATTCGCCGGGCCCGGACCAACCCGCAGGCCGCGGCGGCCGACGGTGTGCTGGTGGGGCTGGGGTCGTTTCTGGTGTTCCTGCCCGGTGTGGTCAGCACTGTCGCAGGCGCGCTGATGCTCGCGCCCCCGACCCGCGCGGCGATGCGTCCGCTGGCGGCCACCCTGCTCACCCGAGGTGCCATGCGCGGCCTCGGCGCGTTGAATTTCGAGCAGGTCGTGAACCGGCCCGGTCGCAGCGACTACATCGACGGTGAGGTCATCGGCGACCCGGTCCACCGGCCGGCCGCGGCCCGCGCGGCAATCGTCCGCCGCGCCGGCGGCTGACGTAGGCGCACACTGGCCCAGGTGACCACACTGCTGCTGGGCGGGCGGATCTATACCCCGTCGCACCCGGATGCCACCGCCCTGGCCGTTCGGGACGGCGTAGTGGCGTGGCTGGGCAGCGACGCCGTCGGGCGGGCGCAGTTCCCCGATGCGCAGATCGTCGACCTCGATGGCGCGTTCGTCGCTCCCGCCTTCGTCGACAGCCACGTGCACCTGACCGCAACCGGGCTTCGGCTCGCCGGGCTGGACCTCGGCCCGGCAACCAGCCCGCAGCACTGCCTGCAATTGATCGCCGCCCACGTGGGCGCTCACCCCGGGCAGCCGGTGTGGGGACACGGCTGGGACGACACCGACTGGCCGCGGCCGCTGACCACGGCCGAGCTCGACGGTGTCGTCGGCACCGTGGCGGCCTATCTGGCCCGCGTCGACGTCCACTCCGCCGCGGCGTCGAGTGCCCTGCGGGGCCGGGTTCCCGGGCTGGCGGCGGTGGCCGGGTTCGACCCGCAGTTGCCGTTGTCGGCCGACGCTCATCATCTGGTTCGTGCCGAAGCGCGCCGTTTGCTCACCTGGCGACAGCAGGACGACGCCCGGCGCACCGCATTGGACGCCGTTGCGGCCGCAGGCATCGTCGCCGTGCACGAATGCGCCGGGCCGGACATCGGCGGAGCCCAGGACTGGCAGGAACTCCGCGATCTGCACCACGGAGTCGAGGTTGTCGGGTACTGGGGTGAGGCTGTTTCCAGCGCCGCGCAGGCCCGCGAGCTCGTGGAGGCCACCGGTGTGCGCGGTCTGGCGGGTGATCTGTTCGTCGACGGCGCAATCGGGTCGCGCACCGCGTGGCTGTGCGAGCCCTACGCCGATGCCGCCGAGCGCACAGGTACCGAATATCTCGACGCCGCAACGATTTTCGGGCACCTGGCCGCGTGCACCGAGGCCGGTATCAGCGCGGGTTTCCACGTGATCGGCGACGGCGCCGTCGCGGCCGTGGTCGACGCGCTCGAAGGCATCGTCGAGCGCTTCGGTGCGCCGGCCGTCGCCCGGTGCGGGCACCGTCTGGAGCATCTGGAGATGGTGTCGGCGCAGCAGGCCGCGAAGCTCGGCAGGTGGGGGATCCTCGCCAGCATGCAGCCGAGCTTCGATGCGCTCTGGGGCGGCGAGGACGGCATGTATGCCCGGCGTCTCGGCGCGCAACGAGCTGGCCGGCTCAACCCGTTCGCGCTGTTAGCATCGGCAGGCGTGCCTCTGGCTTTTGGCTCTGATACCCCCGTGACCAGCATTGATCCGTGGTCCTGGGTGCGGGCGGCCAGTCACCATCACACCCCCGGCAGTGCCATCTCGGCACGCGCCGCGTTCGCCGCCGCCACCCGCGGGGCCTGGCGGGCAGGCGGGGTCCGCGACGGCGTTACCGGCACGCTGGTGCCCGGCGCCCCGGCCTCCTATGCGGTCTGGGAGACCGGTGTATTTGATGTGAGCACGCCCGCCGACACCGTGCAGCGCTGGTCCACCGATCCGCGGTCGCGGGTTCCCGCGCTGCCGCGGCTGGAACCTGGCGAACCGCTGCCGCGGTGCCGGCAGACGGTGCACCGGGGTGTCGTCATCCATGGCTGAACGCACCGCCGCACTGCTGCCGCGGTTGATTCGCGCAGGCGTCAGCGTGCTGGCCGGCCTGCTGCTC
Source organism: Mycobacteriaceae bacterium (assembly GCA_037129875.1). Taxonomy (GTDB): domain Bacteria; phylum Actinomycetota; class Actinomycetes; order Mycobacteriales; family Mycobacteriaceae; genus Mycobacterium. The sequence goes on along the minus strand of JBAXUD010000177.1, from coordinate 2,729 downwards.
TGTGTCAGCTTTCCCCCGACCGGTTGGTGGTGGGCCGCTTTCCCGGCGTTGGCCCTCTTCACCTGGGTGCTGGTGCACCCTGGCGCCACGCTTGCCGGTGGCTTCGGCTACGGCCTGCTGTTCGGCCTGGCCTTCTACCTCCCGTTGCTCCCGTGGATCAGCGGACTGGTCGGCGCCGGGCCGTGGGTGGCGCTGTCGCTGCTGGAAGCCTTGTTCCCGGCGATGTTCGGCATCTTCGCGGTGCTGGTGGCGCGCCTACCCGGCTGGCCGCTGTGGCTGGCCTGTCTGTGGTCCATGCAGGAATGGCTGAAGTCGAGTGTGCCTTTCGGCGGATTCCCCTGGGGCGTAACGGCTTTCAGTCAGACCAACGGGCCCTTCCTGGCGCTGGCTCACTGGGCCGGTGCGCCGCTGGTGTCATTCGCCGTCATGCTGCTCGGGACATCGTTGTGCGCGGTGGTGCTCGACATCGTCCGGCGGTTCGGTAATGCCCGCGATCTGTCCGACGTCGGCCGCCACCTGCATCTGCTGGCGCCCGCCGCGTGTATCTGTGCGGTGTTGCTGGTCACCGCGTTCGCGACCACCGCGGTTCGCCGCACCGCCTCGGCCGCCGGCGACGAACCCGCCGTCACGATCGCAGCGGTGCAGGGCAATGTGCCGCGGCTGGGGCTGGATTTCAACAGTCAGCGGCGCGCCGTTCTGGACAACCACGTCCGGCAGACCCTGCAACTGGCGCAGGACGTCAAATCCGGACTGGCGGCGCAGCCGCGATTCGTGATCTGGCCGGAGAACTCCTCCGACATCGACCCGATCGCGAATGCCGACGCCGCCGCGCAGATCGATCTCGCGGCGCGGACAATCGGCGTGCCGATCCTGGTCGGTGCCGTCGTCGCCCGTCCGGAATCCACCGTGGACAACCCGGCGGCGTCCAACACCGTCATCGTCTGGGATCCGGTCACCGGCCCCGGGGAACGTCACGACAAACAGATCGTCCAGCCCTTCGGGGAATACCTGCCGTGGCGGTCGTTCTTCTCGCGGTTGTCCTCCTATGCCGAACGTGCCGGCTACTTCGTGCCAGGCAGCGGTACCGGTGTCGTGCACGCCGCCGGGGTGCCGGTCGGGGTGGCGACGTGCTGGGAGGTCATCTTCGACCGCGCACTTCGGCAGTCGGTTCGCAACGGCGCCCAGGTGCTCGCCGTGCCTGCCAACAACGCCACCTTCGACGAGGCGATGAGTGAGCAGCAGTTGGCGTTCGCCAAGCTCAGAGCGGTCGAGCACGGCCGCGATGTGATCGTCGCCGGTACCACCGGCATCAGCGCGGCGATCGCCCCGGACGGGCGGGAGACGGCCCGCACCGCTTTTTTCACCCCGGCCTACCTCGACGTGCAGGTGCGCCTTCGGACCGCGCTGACGCCGGCCACCCGATGGACCGTGGCCGTGCAATGGCTGCTGGTCGCCGTCGCAGTCGGCGCGATTGGCGCGGCAATGCGGCAGAATGGGTCTTTCGTGCGGCCCCTGCGCAGCCGGCGTAGCACCCCCGGCGTCCGCACGGACGCCGCCGATGAAGGAGTCGCATGAGTACCCAGGGCAGGGCCCGAAAGGCCGCCGCGAAAGCCCCGGAGAAGGCCGTCGATGCGCCGAGCCGACGCACCCTCGTCATCATCCCCACCTACGACGAGCGGGAGAACCTGCCGCTGATCATGGCCCGGGTGCGCAGGGCCTGTCCCGACGTCCACATCCTGGTGGTCGACGACGGCAGCCCGGACGGCACCGGTCAGCTGGCCGACGAGTGGGCGGCGGCCGAACCCGACAGTATCCAGGTCATGCACCGCAGCGCGAAGGACGGGCTGGGAGCGGCCTACCTGGCTGCTTTCGCGTGGGGCCTGGAACGCGGCTACACCGTTCTGGTGGAAATGGACGCCGACGGCAGTCACGCGCCCGAACAGCTCTACCGCCTGCTCGACGCCATCGACAACGGCGCCGATCTGGCGATCGGTTCGCGGTACGTGGACGGCGGGACGGTGCGCAACTGGCCGTACCGGCGGCTGGTGCTGTCCAAGACGGCCAACACCTACGCCCGGGTGCTGCTGGGCGTCGATATTCACGACATCACCGCCGGGTACCGCGCCTACCGCCGCGAGGTGCTGGAGAAGCTGGACCTGACCACCGTCGAATCCAAGGGCTACTGCTTCCAGGTGGACCTGACCTGGCGGGCGATCAACAACGGGTTCACCGTCGCCGAAATGCCGATCACCTTCACCGAACGCGAGCTCGGGGTCTCGAAGATGAGCGGGTCCAACATCCGCGAAGCAATGGTCAAGGTTGCCCAGTGGGGAATCGGCGGCCGGGTCAAGGGCCGCCGCCCGACGCGCTGACGCGCCCCGGCTAGCCGCGGCGCTTGGACTTGATCAGGTCCAGCCGTTCTTTGAGCAGTTCATCGAGTTCCTCGACCGAGCGGCGCTCCAGCAGCATGTCCCAGTGGGTCCGCGGCGGCTTGACCTTCTTGGGCTCGGGGATATCGCCCTCGATGAGGGTGCCCTCCAGGCCGTTGCGGCACAGCCAGGCGCCGGGAATCTCGGCGTCGTCGGCGAAGGGGACCTCGAACTCCTCGCCGTTCTCGGTGCGGTAGCGCGCCACCTGCCGCGGCGCGAGGTCGTGGTTGCGGTCGGTCTCATAGCTCACGGCGCCGAGCCGGCTGCCTCTCAGGACACGATCAGCCATGTGATTCTCCT
>JBAXUD010000176.1:0-6767 GCA_037129875.1 Mycobacteriaceae bacterium | reverse complement strand
ACATCACGACTGCGCCGTCGTAGGTGGCGTAGTCGGCGATCTCCATGCACCGCACCTGCTCGATTCGACGGCAGGTGCTCGCGAACGCCAGCGGGATCAGATCGGTGATGAAGCCAGGGTCGACGCCGTTGACATAGACGCTCGAATCACCCAGGCGCGCAGCATCTTCTATCGGTCTGATGAATTGGTCTCCGATGACCTGCCAGGGGAACTGCAGCACCCCGGGCGCAGAGCCGACCACATTGACCCCGGCGGCCAGGATGCGCCGGACGTCGTCCATCGCCTGCGGCATCCGGGTGTCGCCCATGGCGCAGTAGACCGCGCATTCCGGTTGGGTCGCCAGCAGTGCGTCGAGGTCGTCGGTGGCGGTAACACCCGTGGTGATGCTCAGCCCGGCCAGTTCGCCGGCATCCTTTCCGATCTTGGCGGGGGTGGACACGCACAGGCCGACCAGCTCGAAGGCCGGGTTCTCGATCAACTCGGCCAGGGCGAGCCGGCCGACGTTTCCGGTACCGATGTGGACGACGCGAATGGCCATGACCACAGTATGCGCAGCGGCGGCAAAAACTGGAACAGGTTCTAGTAGCCTGACGCCCCATGGGACGCGTAGATGACAAGGTCGTACTGATCACCGGCGGCGCCGGGGCCAAGGGCATGGGCGCCGCCAGTGCGCGGATGCTGGTTGCCGAAGGCGGCAAAGTGGTGATCGGCGACATTCTCGACGACGAGGGCGCGACGCTTGTGCAGGAACTGGGCGACGCCGCCCGCTACGTCCACCTCGACGTGACCAGTGCCGAAGACTGGAAGGCTGCCGTGGACACCGCGGTGCAGACCTTCGGCAAGCTCAACGTGCTGGTGAACAACGCCGGAATCGTCCAGGTGGCGCCGCTGAAAACCGCGGACATCAGCCGCTGGCAGAAGGTGCTCGACGTCAACCTGACCGGCGCGATGCGCGGTATTCAGGCCGTGATCGACCCGATGATCGCCGCCGGCGGCGGTTCGATCATCAACATGTCGTCGATCGAGGGCATGCGCGGCGCAGCCTGGGCCCACAGCTACGTAGCCTCGAAATGGGGTCTTCGCGGCTTGACCAAGTCGGCGGCACTGGAGTTGGCACCGGAGAAAATCCGGGTCAACTCGATCCATCCGGGTTTCATCCGGACCAGGATGACCAAGCACTTGCCTGACGACATCGTGTCGGCGCCGATGGGCCGCGCCGGGACGCCCGAGGAGGTCGCCACCTTCGTTTTGTTCCTTGCCAGCGACGAATCCTCGTTCTCGACCGGTTCGGAGTTCGTTGTCGATGGTGGGTTGATCACCGACGTGCCGCACCGCGCGGTGTGAGTCCGATAAATTTCAGGGACGGCGGCGGCGGCCGCGCAACGCCACCGCACCGAACGCCGAGCCGAGTGCGGCTCGCCCCAGGGCGGGCAGGTGCGCCAGTGCGCCGGCGGCGCCCGCCTGGCCCGGCACACTGACCCGCAGCACCGGCCACGTCTGGGCCGCGGCCAGCGCGGCCAGCCCGGGCCGCGGATTGACCGGACGCGGATGGCCCACCAGTCTCATCAGGGCGGCGTCCTCGTCGCCGTCGGCATAGAAGTAGCTCTGCCGCAATTCCACCCCATGCTGGGCGCAAAAGCGTTGCGCCGCAGCTGCTTTCTGGTGTCCCCACACGACCGGCCGGTTGATCCGTCCGGTGAGAAGCCCGTCATCGTCGAGTTCGAAGGTGTTGCACACCACATGAGGGATTCCGAGTGCGCGGGCGACCGGTTCGGCGTGGATGGTCAGCGCCGAGGAACTCATCACCAGGGTGTGGCCGCGTTCCCGGTGCGCCTCGACGATCTGTCTCATCAGCGGGTAGACCTTCTTCGATACCTGCTCGGCGTACAACCGCTCGCCGATCTCGTCGAGTTCGCTCAGCGACTCCCCGCGCAGATAACCCGTGGCGCGCACCAGCAGGCGCTCGAACTGCATGCGGCCCAGCTTGTAGCGCAGCGAGGCTTCGACCACCCCGAGCACCTCGCCGATGCGCGCCTGTCCCCGGCGGATCCGGTCGCTGGCGTGCGCGACGGCGGTGAAGCCCGCCACCAGCGTTCCGTCGCAGTCGAAGAAGGCGCCGACCGCCGGCCCGGACGGGCTCGCCGCGATCTGGCCCAGCGGGTCCGGTGAGGGCGTCACCGCACCATCATGGCTCGCGACGGCCGGTCACGGGAGAGTCAGGGGGTCAGCCGCCGCGCGGCTGCGGCCTCCAGTTCGTCTTCGTAGGCGCCCTCGTCGCGGCCCAGTGCGATGGTGGCGGCGGTCATCGCCGCCACCGCGACGCCGAGGACGATCGCGCTGGTGGGGTTGACCACCAGGTGTTCACCGAGGACCACCTGGCCCAACAGCACGGCGACGACGGGCTCCAGCACGAGCATCGCCGGAACGGAGGCCTTGAGCGAACCGGCATGGAAGGCCGACTGCTGCAGCAGGGTGGCGCTCACCCCGAAGACGATCAGGGCGTAGGTCACCGGGGTGCGCAGCAATGGGAGTGCGCCATCCTCGGTGAGGATGTGGGTCACGATCTTGGTGAGGACGGCCACCACGCCGAACATCAACCCGACCGCGACGGCCAGGGTGATCGCCCGCCGCCAGTCCGACAGCCGTCCGGCAACCGCCACGCACGCGCCCACCAGCAGCAGGCATCCGGCCGCGACCGCGATTGCCGTCGACTCCGATCCCTCGTAGTCGCCGGGCCGGGTCCGGGCCAGGAAGACGAATACCGCCAGCGCGGCGGTGAGCAGAGTGGCCCAGCCCCATTCCACGCGGCTCACCCGCCGGTGCGCCAGCCATGCACTCAAGGGCAGCGCGAACAGCAACGCCGACACCAGCAGTGGTGCCACCAGGATCAGCGACCCGAAGGTCAGCGCGACGGCCTGGAAGAGATAGCCGGTGATCGCCGATGCGGTTCCGGCCCACCACAGCGGGCGGCGCAGCAGCGTGCTCAGCATCAGGGCACTGACGCCCCGGTCGTCGGGCACATCCATGGTGGCCCGCTGGCGCACCACGATCCCGATGGCCGTGAACACCGCTCCTGCCAGAGCAGCGGCCACGACGAGGGCGTGCTCGAACAAGGTGGTTCCCTTCGGGCCGGTCCGCGGGTCTGCGTGCCGCCTTCACCGTAGGCCACCTGCGACCGCGTGGGCGTCGCGCACAGCGCGTGTCAGCTCACCGGCACGACCACCGGAGTGCCGCCGTAACCGGTGACGCGGACCCACTCCGGCACCGGCCCGGCGGACTCACCCATGCCGGGCACCCGACCGCGAATGTGCGCCGTCTCGCCGGGGAACACGGTGAGGTAGTTGTCGTCGTATTCGATCGGAAGGATCTCGTCGCCGTCGTCGGTGGCGAGCAGTTCCGCGCGCTCGAAGAACGCGACATTGGTGCTGGGGTTGCGCAGGGCGATGTCCACATCGGCGCCGTTGCGATGGGCGGTGATGTCCAGCCGGGGCTTGGTCATCGTGTTCAGCGCCGTCATATCCGCATAGCTGACCTGGTTGGACTCGAAGGCCGCGTCGTTGCGCGGGGATCCGACGTCGTCGATCACCTGCGACTGCCAGTAGACGTTCTCGGCCACGGTGGTGCCGCCGGCGTCGAGCAGTTCACAGCGGACGAAGAACACCGGGGAATCGGCCGGCCCCGGTGCCAAGGTCAGGGCCTGCGTCGTACCGCCGGAGGCGACGGCGATCCCGTCGGCGGAGCGGTCCGAGCGCACCCTGCCGGACAGGTCGTAGGTGCGCACCCGCACCCGCAGACCGCGCGCAGCGTCCGGGCTCTGGTTGACCACGGTGACCTTCGCCTGGCGGTGGTCGCCGGTGGCATAGGAGTCGAACACCACCGACAGCGGACGCAGTCCCTTCTTGGCGCCGTAGTAGGCGCCGCCGGGCCGCAGGTAGTAATCGAAGATGTTGCCGAAGAACGACGGCCAGTGACCGTTGAGCATCCAGTAGATCGTCATCTTGTGGCTGTCCCAGCCGCCGGCGGCGAACGCCTCGAACTGGGCGCGGGTGTTCTCGTAGTGGGCAAGTTGCGCCTTCTCGGCGAACATCTCGGCGTTGGTCGACATGCCGTACCGCCAGTCGATGATCCGACGGATACTGGTGAGGCTGGCGTTGTGCGGGTCGGAGCCGGCGTGGAAGTACCAGGTGTCGTTGATCGGCCACAGCTTGTCCTGCGGGATGAATCTGCGCAGGCTCGAATAGGGCGGGATGTGTTCGTTGTCGCCCTGTTCGGCGCTGGCTCCGCGGGTCGCGGGGTAGTTACCGGCGAACCAGTACGACGGCGGCCGCCAGCTGTACGGGCCGGACATCTGGATGCCGTCCCACAGCGGCGCGCCGTTGCGGTCGCGGGCGAGCGCGGAGACGGTGTCGACGACAGCGTTCTGCCAGTGCAACTCGCCCAGGATGCGGTGGTAGGTCTGGCGCACCTGATCGGGGGGCCGGCCGTCACTGCCGTTGGCCCAGAGGAACACCGAGGCGTGCGAGCGCAACGCCGCGATCTGTGAGCGCAGGCTGTCGGCGGCCACTCTGCGGTCCTCGCCGTCCCACTGCGGCCATTTCTCCCACTGGTTGCAGCACATCCACCCGTACATCAGCGGGATGCCCATCTCGTCGGCCATCTCGACGAAACGGGCCGATGCGATCTTGGACTCAAGCCGCAACATGTTGACCCCGAGGTCCTTGGCGTAGCGCAGGATCGCCTCGTCGCGGTCGGGGTCGTAGCGGTACAGCAGGTCGGGTGCGTAGGTCGCGCCGCGCACTCCGAAGTTGCGGCCGTTGACCCTCAGGTAGAAGTTGCCGCCACCCGGCCCGGCGCTCTGATCGGAGTCGCGGGCCTGCTCGACGGTGCGGATGCCGAACTTGCTCGTGACGGTGCTGGTGGCGATGCTGTTCTGGACGAAGTCCAGCCGCAGGTCGTACAGATCGGGGCGGCCCATGGTGTAGGGCCACCAGAGGTCCGGCTCGTTGACGTCAAGTTGGGTGAAATCATCAGGGCTGAAGGTGATTTCGCGTTCTTCGCCGGCTTGGAGCGACACGGGTTGCGACACCCGGACGGGGTCCTTGCCGGCCCGGCTGATGGTGGCCCGCAGCAGGCCACGCACCGGTGTCGGGGCGTGGTTGTGCACGGTCGCGTACACGGTGAGCTTCGCGCTGTCGGTGCTGGGCAGCGGCAGCCGGGTGTTGACGGTGGCCGGACCGATGCCGACCGGTCCGAATGCCTTCAGCCGCACCGGTTTCCAGATGCCGGCGTTGCGGTCGGCGACGAAAGACGGGCCGCCGGGGCTACCGCCGGCCCGATCCCGGTAGCCCAGGAAACGCGCGTTGATCCAGTCGTACCAGCTGTCGGCCAGCTCGACCCCGCTGACGTCCTGAATGGCGCGCTCCGGAGTCACCTTGACGGCCAGGGTGTTCGGTTCGCCCGGGGCGATCCACGGGGTCACGTCCAGTTCGTGGTCGACGTACATGCCGGCGATCTGGCGGCTGTCGGCGATGCGGTGCCCGTTGAGCCAGATGTCGGCCCGATAGTTGATGCCCGGGAAGTCCAACTGATAGGTCTGCTGGCCGGCCGGGGCGGTGAATGTGGTGCGGTACCACCAGTCCTGCTTGTAGAGGTCCTGCGGGACCTCGGTGAGCAGGTTCATGCCGTAGTACAGGTTGGGGTACACCCCGGCGTCCTGAAGGGTGTCCAGAACGGTTCCAGGCATCCGTCGCACCGGCACCCAGGCGCTGTCGTCGTAGCCGGCACTGGAGATGGTGTCGCCCTGGTCCGGCAGACCCGTCGCCGACTTCAAGCTCCATCCGTCGGCCAGTTCGATGTCCTGGCCGGCGATGGGCGACGGGGCGGCGACGGTGCGCAGATCCGCGGCGCACAGCACCAGCAGCACGACCGCGAAGATCTTGCACAAGGTCTTCGCCACGGTCTGGACGACTCCTCGCTGTCGGGTTACTCCAACGTCTCACTCAACGTCCGAAAGTCGGCTACATCTTGGCAGAGGGAACCGTCGCCTACGGGCGGCCGCTCCCCAGACGGCGGGCGGGTCCTCGGTCTAGGCTGGTCCCCATGACTGACCAGGACCGTGCCGTTACTCGACGCGCCATTGCCGACGCCCTGCTCACCGCGCTGGAACGGCGTCATGAATTGGTCGACGCCATCGTCGACTCCAGCGATCGCACATCAGCCATCGAAGCCGTCACCGAAGTGCTGGGCACCTCGCGCATCGGCAGCGAGGCGCTGATGAGTATGCGCCTCGACCAGTTCACCAAGGAGTCGCGGCGCCGGATCGCCGCCGAACTCGACGACCTCAACAGCCAGCTGAGCTTCACCGTCAATGAGCGGCCCGCCAGCGCGGACGACAGCCTGCGGCTGCGCCCCTTCTCGCACGACGCGGACCGTGACATCTTCGCTGCACGCACCGAAGAGGTCGGCGCGGCCGGCGACGGCTCCGGCGCCCCGGCGGGCAGCCTCGACGACGAGATCCGTGCGCTCCGCGTGCGTCTGCACGCCGAGGAGGCCGCCTGGTTCGTCGCCATCGACGGCGACGACAAGGTCGGGATGGTGTTCGGCGAACTCGACGGCGGTGAGGTCAACGTGCGGATCTGGATCCACCCGGCACACCGCCAGAAGGGGTACGGCACCGCCGCGCTGCGCAGGTCGCGCTCGGAATTGGCCGCGCAGTTCCCGGCGGTCCCCCTGGTGGTGCGGACCCCCGGGGCCGCACGCTGAACGAC
>JBAXUD010000175.1:0-6783 GCA_037129875.1 Mycobacteriaceae bacterium | reverse complement strand
CCACACCGCCGCCGCCATCGACAGCGCGTAGGACCGGGTCTCCATGCCGGCCCAGGTCACCCTCGGCAGCACGGCGAACACCAGGCCGGCGGTCACCGCGACGGTCCGGCTGGAAATCAGCTTGCCGAGAACCACCACACCGGCGGCCGCTATACCGGCGGCGATCGCACTGGACAGCCGTGAGGTGAACTCGGTCGCCGGGAACACCACGTACCAGCCGTGCATCAGCAGGTAGTAGAGGCCGTGCACGGCGTCGATGTTGTGCAGCATCGCCCACAGTTGCGGCACCGAACGAGTGGACGCCGAAATGGTGGCGGCCTCGTCGAACCACAGTGACGGCCGCGCAGCCCCCGCGGCGCTGAGCGTCATGGTCAGCAGCGCAACGACAACGGCGTCCCACCGCCGGACCGTGCGGACCGGCCGCTCGACGACGTCGGCCGTCGGGCGCTGGAGTACCGAGATGCTCACGCTGGCTGCTCTATCCGTTCTGGGGTTCGCCAAACCGTAACGTCAATTTCTGAATCGTCCTCGAACACCGCCGATGTTGCGAACGTCACGGGGCCCCCGGTTCGGCCTGTTTTCCCTCGTCCCGGCCTATCCGCGGGCGGTCCGATGGCACCGGGTGTCGTCAATTCGCGCCCTGTCGACGTACCGAGGCACTACTGTTCTGCGTTGGCGCTGCAACTGATGCACTGGAGGGTATGAATGGGCGGTTACACCACCGTGGTCGTCGGGACGGATGGCTCGGACTCATCGCTTCGTGCGGTTGAACGGGCCGGGCAGCTGGCCTCCGGGCCGGACGCAAAGGTCATCGTCGCGACCGCTTATCTGGAGAACCCGGAAGACACCCGCGCCGCCGACGTGCTCAAGGACGAGGGCTACAAGGTGACGGGTGCCGCCCCGATCTACGACATCCTGCATGACGCGGCGGAGCGCGCCAGGGCCGCCGGTGCCGCCAACGTCGAGGAGCGCGCCATCAAGGGCGCCCCGGTCGACGCCCTGGTCGACCTCGCCAATGAGGTGGGGGCCGACCTGCTGGTGGTCGGCAACGTCGGCCTCAACACGATCGCCGGCCGACTGCTCGGTTCGGTGCCCGCGAACGTCGCACGCAAGTCCAAGACCGACGTCCTGATCGTCCACACCACCAACTAGGGACACCCGGTCGTACCGACGTGACGACCAGCGGCTCCGCTCCGGACGCCTCGGCCGTCCGTACCAGGCTGTGGTCCGGCGGTGACTTGAAGGCCGAAAACTTCCCGCTTGAGGATGTTTCGAAGTATCTGCATGTCGACGGCGCGCTGGTGTGGGTCGACCTGTGCAATCCCGTCCCGGTCCTGCTCGACGACCTTGCCGGCGAACTCGGGTTCGACCCGCACGCGGTCGAGGACGTCGTCGAGCACAGCGCGCGCACCAAGGCCACCCGATATGCGACCCATACGTTCCTCAACGTCTACGCAACCGCTCTGGGACCGCAGGTGCCCGGCGCGATCGAGTCCCGCCTGCTGACCGCCCGGGTGTCGATCTTCGTTTTGCCGACCGGGGTGGTCACCGTCCGCACCGAACAGGACCCGGCCCACCCGGTCTTCGACATCGACGAAGTGGTGCGCCGATGGGATGACAACGCAGACCTGCTGCGGATGGGAAGTCCGGCACTGTTGCACGGGTTGCTCGACGTGGTGGTGGACGGCCAGTTCGACACCATCCAGCAGCTCGACGACGCCATCGAGTCGCTCGAGGACAACCTGTTCGACGACAAGTCCCAGACCCGGCAGCTGCAGCGGCAGTTGCAGCGCGACACCTACCGGCTGCGTAAGGAACTCGTCGAACTGCGCCGCATCGTCCTGCCGATGCGCGAGGTGGTCAACACCATCATGCGGCGAAGCTCACCCGGTAACGGCACCGGTGAACTCGACGGCTGGTACACCGATCTCTACGACCACGTGATCCGGGCCGCGGAGTGGACGGAGTCGTTGCGGGACATGGTCACCACGGTGTTCGAGACCAATCTGTCGCTGCAGGACGCGCGGCTGAACACCATCATGAAGAAGCTCACCGGCTGGGCGGCCATCATCGCGGTGCCGACACTGGTCACCGGCTGGTACGGGCAGAACGTTCCGTATCCGGGATACGGCAACAACTGGGGCGTGTGGACCAGTGCGGTGCTGACGGTGCTGACGTCGGTGGCGCTGTACGTCGCGTTCAAGCGCCGCGACTGGCTCTGAACGCACAATTTCGGGCCGGTGAATTGGCTGATGCTCGGATCAAGGCATCGGTAATCTATGGCCACTTCGGTGGTTCAGTCATCTCTGAGGGAGGGTCCGATGGCGGCAAAGCGATGTTCGCGAGTCGGCGCAGCGGTTTTCGTGCTCGGATTGTCACTGGCAGGACCCCACGCGGTAGCAACGGCCGACGGGCCCGGCGACGATTCCGCGGCAGGGTCCGCCGGCTCGGCGGGGCCGGTGGCCAACCCGGCCCCCGCACGGGGCGGGCGGCCCGCCCCGAAGACGGCCAGATCCGGTATGCCCGCCGCCCCGGCGTCCACACCAGCGAGCCTCCCGGACACGGCGCCGACCCCGACCGGTGCTGCTGAGTCGATTTCCACGCGGGCCGGTTCGACACCGCGGGCAGCATCGAGCAGGAACGCACCCGAGCCGGCGGGCCGCCAGGCGCCGTCCGCGCCGCAGGACGCCAATAATGCTCACCCCCAACCATTTCCGTCCGCCGCTATCGCCCAGGCGCCGCAGTCAGCGCAGGCGGAGGACGAGCCGAATCGGTTAACCGCCACGAGCTCCGTTGTGGTTGGCGATAGTCGGCCGTCCGCAGTACCGACTCCCGCCTCCGCGATCACTGTGGCAACGCCAGCACCCGCGGCGGCCAGTGCGCCCTCGGCGGGGGCGACGTCCGGGTCCGCGGGGTGTCCGGCGTGCTGGGGGGTTGGCGCAGCGAATTTCGGGCAGGCCATCACGACGGTGGTCAACCATCTGTTCAACTCGACGTTCGACTGGCTCTCGACACTTCCCGCCAGCCCGTTTACGAATCTGCTGGAGGGGACGCTTGTCCTGGTTCGCCGCACCCTGTTCCTGATCCCCACGGGCGTGACGGCCACACAGACCGGCAACGAACTGACGGTGAAGGTCAACACCGGCAGCGTGGCGTACGTCCGTCGGGACGGAAACTACGTTGAGGTATCCGGACTTCCGTCGTTCGTGCGCGCGGACCAGTTCGACACGGCAACCGTGACCGACGTGAAGGTCTCCAACCCGGGCAACGCCGGATGTGCGGGCTTCGTGCTCGAGTCGGGTGTCGTTGCCGCCTCTTTGACGACGAACCAGATCGACAGCCTCCGATTCGGTCCGGATGCCGCGTTCGCCGACTCAGTGACCGCCACGGTGGCCGGCGGGCCGCTGACACTTCAGGATGCGGTGCGCAGCCAGACGAATGTGACGTTCAACGCCCCCGTGTTGCTCAAGAACACCGTCGAGGTCGATGCCGGCAACGGAGTCGATGCCGGTTTCGGGAACGTGACGTTCAGCGGCACCGTGGACGCGGCCGAGACCGGCAAGCAGTCACTGATGGTAACCGCTTTGGGCACAACGACGTTCGCCGCACCGGTGGGCGGGCAGGCGCCGCTGGCGAGTCTGCTCACCCGTGGCATCGTCCCGCTGAAGATCGACCAGTCCGCCGACACCAAGACCATTGCGCTGCACTACGCGCCCGACGTCAGCGACACGGGCAAGGTCCAGATCAAGTACGGCATCGACGTCGCCATCGGGAACAACCCCTCGCAGCTCTATGAATTCGACACCGGTGGTAACGCCTTCTTCGCCGGTTACAACCCGCCGTTCTGGAAGAACGTGCCGCTAACGACTGTTGCGGACTCGGTCGGCTTCTCGTCGGGCAACACCTTCGATTTCGTGGTCGCCGACACATCGGTGACGCTCGGTAATGGCGCGCAAACGGTGTCGACGGGCCAGCCGATTCAGGTGGGGGCGATCCTCTCCGGAGGCAACGACAAGAAGAAGCCGGCTGAAACGTTCGTCTTCACCAACCCGGACGCCCCGCCGGTAGACGGGAACTTCTTCGGCGACTTCGGCGCCTCTTTCGGCGTGTTCAACCTTCAACAACCGGGCCAGCAGTTGATGGCCAGTCCGCTCATGCAGCTTCCGGGCAACCTCTCCACCGGCTTCCTTGTCCAGCTCGGGCCCATCGGAACCACCAATCCGCAATTGACGGTCGGCATCACCGATGCCCTGCGTGAACAGTTCCCCTACGCCGTTCCGGTTACCGCAGCAACACCTGCCCAGACCTATCCGGTCTCCGGGTATCCCGTGTTGGAACTGTTCGGGATCTATCCGACCTACTCTGCAGATGGCGCAGACGGGGAGAAACCGATCGGCTGCAACGAGGCCGTCTGCCCGCCGATTCAGACCGTCATCGACAGCGGCGCGCCGTCGACCGGTCTCAGAGTCACCGAAGGCACGCCGTACGAGGTGAATGTCGACGCTAAGGGGGAAGGCCAGCTGCAACCAGGAGCCGACCTCATCGCTGTGTTCCCGACGATCCCGGGTCGGGAGCCGTTGACCTGGAAGTTGACCGCGGGCGACAATCCGTCGGTCGACTTAGTCGGGTACGGGGGTCAATCGGCTGCAGCCAGCGGTGAAAACGCCAACACGGGTCTCAACTTCTACAACACCTTCGACGTGATGTTCGACGCCCAGAAGCAGATCATCTGGCTGCGCTCGAACGACGGGGCGGCCGCCGTGATCGCCGGTGCGGTGACGACCACGGGAGACCAGACCTTCAAACAGAACGCCCAACTTAGCGGCACGTACACGACCGGCGGCGGCACGTTCACCGTCGGCGGTGTCACCAAACTCCTTGCCACCACTGTGATCAACGCCGGCAGCGGTGACGTGTCGTTCTTCGGCACCGTTGACGGCAACCCCGCAGCTTCCGCTCTCAGCGGTCAGAGCTTGACCGTCAATTCAACGGGCGCAACGGTATTCACGCGCGGCGTAGGTGACTTGGTCCCGCTGGGTAACCTCACCACGAACGGCGGTGGCAGCACCGCCACTGCCGGGGTGACGACGATCGGCAACCAGAGCTTCGGTGGTGATGCCACCCTCAGTGGGTCGTACGTCTCGACTGGATCCTTCTCGGTCGCGGGGGACGCTACCCTCGCCGCGCCGGTCGAGGTTGCGACCAACAAAGGAGGCCAGGGTATTTCGTTCAAAGGCCGGATCGATGGCACGCCGGGCAGGGGGTTCCCGCTCAGCCTGACGACGTATGGGAAGAACGTGGATCTCAAGGGTGATGTGGGCGCGACCCACCCACTCGGGGGGTTGACTGTCGATAATCAGGGTGACAGCAAGTCGCTGACGATGTTCACCGCCAATGGATCGATTGCGCTGTCCGGCGGAGTCGGCAGCGCCAACACAAAGGGACTCGGTATCGGGGGATCCGGCCCCGTCGCCCTGAATCTGACCAACGGGGGGGTGATCCAGGGATTCACCGACAGCGGCGTCGTCATCGAAAAGGGCAGCAGTGGAACGCTCAGTGGATTCGCGATCAGTAACAACGGTGGTGATGGCATCCAGGCGAAGGACACGGAGAACTTGACCCTCTCCGACAATGCGCTGTTCGGCAACAAGGTTGGCATCAGAATCACGTCATCCGATAGCACAACGGATGCCAAGAACACCATCTCCCGCAATACCATCGGGAGCAATCTGGAGTCTGGCATCGTGGTGGACACCTCGGTCGGCAACGCGATCCGGTCCAATGCGATGTTCGCGAACGGCGCTGGCAAGACAGACGGCCCCAAGACCGCGGACGGCATCGTGCTGAAGAACAGCGGCAATGCCGACCAGTCCGCACCGAAAGACGTAGCGGCCGTTCAAACCCAGCCCGGTCAGGTCACGGTCACCGGCAAGGTGAAGGAGAATGCCGGCTACCAGGGCACCTACGAGATCCAGATCTTCCTCACGCCCTCCAACGACATTTCGCTTAATCAAGCACAGGGCCGCAAGTTGATCGCCACGGAAACCGATGTTCCGGCGGGCGAATTCAGCTTCTCGGTCGGTTCCGGCTCCCAAAGCCTGGCGAACAACTTCATCACGGTGACGGCGACACCCACCACGGGTGCGGCGAATACCTCACCGTTCACCGACGCCGCCGTCATCACGGGCTAGCAAGCGGCTCGCTAACCGCCGGGGCCTGGCCGCTGCGTCAGGCGTCGGGCTTTCCGGTGAAGACCTCTTTGGCCTTGTCCACCGCATGGGTGGCGATGTCGGTGGCATCGGAAACGATGGCGCTGGCGCCACCGGCGATGTCACCCTTCACGATGTGACCGGCGTCCTCGACGATGTCCGCGGCCTTCTCGACCGCGTGGGTGGCGATGTCCTTGGCCGCGTTGATTGCATTCTTGGGATCGAAGCCCATCGGATCCTCCTGATGTATGTGGGTTTGCTTTCGACAGTAGACCTGACGCGGGGTCGGCGGCGCGTGTTGCCCATGCCAGAATCCCAAGGGTGACGTGGTCCACGGGACGGCCATCATGACCGGGGGTCTTGGTGGTACGCCCGCCGAAGATGCCCGCTTCCGCAAGCTGATCGAGAACTCCGCCATCGCAACGAATCTGGTGGGCCTCGATGGCCGATTTCGGGTCGTCAATCAGGCGATGTGCGACATGCTCGGTTACGACGCCGACACGCTGCTGGGGATGACATGGCGTGATGTGCGGGCGCCGGAGGACCCCGACGACGGCGCGCAGGCGATCGTGGA
>JBAXUD010000174.1:0-6811 GCA_037129875.1 Mycobacteriaceae bacterium | reverse complement strand
CCAACGGGGTGTTCCTGGGCCTGTTGATCTGGCTGGGGCACTCCAACGCCAAGCCTGACCTGAATGGGGCGTTCCTGACGTGGGGTTGGCGGATCCCCTTCCTGATCAGCGCGGTGATGGTGGCGATCGGGCTGTACGTGCGGCTGAAGCTGACCGAGACCCCGGTGTTCGCTCGCGCCGTCGAACGGGGCGAGCGGGTGAAAACCCCGGTGGCACAGGTGTTCCGGAACAACTGGCGCCAGCTGATCCTGGGCACGTTCGTGATGCTGTCCACCTACACGATCTTCTACATCGTCACCACCTGGGCGTTGAGCTACGGCACCGGCAAAAAGCCGCCGGAGGGCACCGGCCTGGGCTTCAACTACATCGACTTTCTGAAGATGCAGATGCTCGCGGTGTTGTTCTTCGCCGCGACCATCCCGATCGCCGGGCAGTTGGCCGATCGCTGGGGCCGGCGCAGGACGCTGCTGACGGTGACCGCGGCGATCATGGCCTACGGCGGCCTGTTCGCCGCGCTGCTGACACCCGGCCGGGCCTCGCACGGTTCGGTCCTGGCCTTCCTGATCATCGGTATGACGTTGATGGGCTTCACCTTCGGACCGATGAGTGCGGTTCTGCCGGAACTGTTCCCGACCAACGTCCGCTACACCGGGTCGGGGATCTCCTACAACTCGGCAAGTATCTTGGGCGCGGCGGTGGCGCCGTTCATCGCGACCTGGCTGTCGACGACCTACGGGGTCGGCTGGGTCGGGGTCTACCTGCTGTGCGCGGCGACGCTGACATTCATCGCACTGCTGATCATGCGCGAGACCCGAGACACGTCCTTGGACTCCGCCGACGCGATTCCCGTCAGCCCGTAGCGCGGACTTCCCGGCGCCGAGAGTGAAACCACTGCGAAATTGGTGTCGATTTCCCGCAGAGGATTCACACTCGACGGAGTGCTCAGCCGAAGAAGGCCGCGGCATCGTCGTAGCGGCTCTGCGGCACCAGCTTCAGGTGCGCAACCGCGTCGGCCAGCGGCACCCGGCCGATGTCCTCGCCGCGCAGCGAGACCATCGTCCCGAACTCGCCGGCGTGCGCGGCATCGGCGGCATTGACGCCGAACCGGGTGGCCAGCACCCGGTCGTAGGCGGTCGGGGTGCCGCCGCGCTGAATGTGACCCAGGACGGTGACGCGGACCTCCTTACGGATCCGCTTCTCGACCTCGTATCCGAGTTGCTGGGCCACCCCGGTGAACTTCTCGTGGCCGAACTCGTCGACTCCTCCGTGACGCAGTTCCATCGAGCCCTCGGCCGGTTTGGCGCCCTCGGCGATCACGCAGATGAAGTGCGACATGCCGCGCTGGAAGCGCTGCTTGACCAGCCGGCACACCTCCTCGACGTCGTATGGCTGTTCCGGGATCAGCGTCATGTGCGCACCGGAGGCCAGCCCGGCGTTCAGCGCGATCCAGCCCGCGTGGCGACCCATCACCTCCACGAGCATGACGCGCTGATGCGACTCGGCGGTGCTGTGCAGCCGGTCGATGGCCTCGGTGGCGATCATCAGGGCGGTGTCGTGCCCGAAAGTGACGTCGGTACAGCTGATGTCGTTGTCGATGGTCTTGGGCACACCCACGACCGGCACGCCCTCCTCGGTCAGCCAGTGGGCGGCGGTCAGAGTTCCTTCGCCGCCGATCGGGATCAGCACGTCGATCCCGTTGTCCTCCAACGTCTGCTTGATCTCATCGATGCCGGCCCGTAGCCGCTCCGGATTCGTCCGCGCGGTGCCCAGCATGGTGCCGCCCTTGGCCAGCAGGCGGGCATTGCGGTCGTCGTTGACGAGTTGGACGCGCCGGTTCTCCAGCAGCCCGTTCCAGCCGTCCTGGAATCCGACAACCGAGGATCCGTAGCGGGTGTCGCATGTGCTCACAACCGCGCGGATGACGGCGTTGAGGCCGGGGCAGTCGCCACCGCCGGTGAGAACTCCGATTCGCATGGGGTACATCTAACCGCCTCGGCCCACAGCATGGAGGGCTTAGCGCTCTTGCGGCCGGCCGGTTTAGTCTCGCTGCGTGATCTCAGTCCCGCGTCGCGACTTTGTCCGACTGGTCGCCTTCGGGTTGCCGGCGAGCTTGGCCGCCGGCTGCGGGGCGTCCGGGCCGGAGGAGACCTCGGCCTCGATCTCGACGCCTTCGCCTTCGCCTTCGCCTGCGGCGACCGAGCGGAATGCGGACGTGCTCGTCGTCGGCGCGGGCATCGCGGGATTACGCGCCGCCGAGGTGCTCGTTGCGAAAGGACGCCGAGTCATCGTGCTCGAAGCGCGTGATCGCCTCGGTGGCCGCATCCGCACGGATCGATCCTGGGGCGTTCCCGTGGACCTCGGGGCATCCTGGATTCACGGGGTGGCGAACAATCCGATCGCTGCCCTGGCCGCGGCCGAGGGGATCGACACACAAGCCGTCGACTACGAATCCATCGTGTACGGCGCCGACGGCAAGCGACTTCCCGGCGACGCGCTCGACGAGCTCGAGACGCAGGTGACCGAACTGGTCGAGACCGGCCGCAAAGACTCCCCCGACACCGACGAACCCCTTCGGGCCCTACTCGACCGCGCCATCGGCGCCGAAGATCTCGACGCGACGGCCCGCCTCAACATCGAGATGGGCATCACCGGGTCGATCGAGCACGAATATGCAAGTGACGCAGTCGATCTCTCTGCCAACCACTTCGACGATGGCGGCCGGGAGGCAGGGGGCGACGCGCTGCTGCCGGGCGGCTACGACAAGGTCGTTCAGGCGGTGGCGAGAACGGTCGACGTTCGCTTCAGCCACGTCGTCGCAAGCGTCGACACCTCCGGCGATCGTGCGGTCGTTTCCACTTCACAGGGCAAGTTCTTCGCCAACTCAGTGATCGTCACCGTGCCACTCGGTGTCCTCAAAGCACACTCCATCGAGTTCCTGCCACCGCTGTCGGAAGCGAAGTCGACGGCGATCGCCCGGCTCGGAATGGGCGCGCTGTCGAAGACCTGTCTGCGTTTCGAGTCCGCATTCTGGCCGGCCGACGCGGAACTTCTCGATATCGTCCCGGCCGCATCGCGGCGCGGTCAGTGGGTGGAGTCGTTGAACCTCACCGGCCTGGTGGACGTGCCCGCACTGATGATGTTCAACGCAGGGGAGTTCGCCCGCGCCGTCGAAACCATGACCGACGCCGAGGTGATCGCGAGTGCGTCGAGCGCGTTGAGACCCGCATTCCCGGGACTTCCAGCGCCGACCGGGATGCTCCGCTCGTCGTGGTCTACCGATCCTTTTTCGCTGGGAAGCTACTCGTTCATCGGAGTGGGTAGTTCGCTGGCGGATCGCGATGCGCTCGCGGCGTCCGAGGGGCGCCGCTTCTTCGCCGGCGAGGCCTGTTCGCACGACCATGCCGCGACGGTTCACGGGGCCTACACCAGTGGCGAGGCGGCGGCGGAAGCCGTGCTGCGCTGAGAGCTAGATCGCTGTGGGCAGCTGCCCACGGGCCACCTCATAGGCCGCGCCCACCCGGTAGAGCCGGTCGTCGGCCATCGCCGGCGCCATGATCTGCAGTCCGACCGGCAGGTTGTCATCGGCCGACAGCCCCGACGGCACCGACATGCCGCAGTGTCCGGCCAGGTTCAGCGGCAGCGTGCACAGGTCGAACAGGTACATCGCCAGCGGGTCGTCGACTTTCTCCCCGAGCCGGAAGGCGGTGGTGGGGGTGGCCGGCGAGACCAGGACGTCGACCTGGGTGTAGGCCTCGTCGAGGTCGGCGGCGATCAGGGTACGGACCTTTTGAGCCTGGTTGTAGTAGGCGTCGTAGTAGCCGGCCGACAGCGCGTAGGTGCCGATCATGATGCGGCGCTTGACTTCTGGCCCGAAACCGGCGGCCCGGGTCAGCGCCATCACCTCCTCGGCGCTGTGGCTGCCGTCGTCGCCGACGCGCAGGCCGTAGCGCATGGCATCGAAGCGGGCCAGGTTGCTCGACACCTCCGACGGCAGGATCAGGTAGTAGGCCGACAGCGAGTGGTCCAGGTGCGGGCAGTCCACCTCGCGGACATCGGCGCCCAGGGCCGCGAGTTGGGCGACGGCGTCGTTGAACGACGCCAGCACCCCGGCCTGGTAGCCCTCGCCGGTACGCAGCTGCTTGACGACACCGACCCTCACACCGGTGAGATTCCCGGAAGCACCGGCCAGTGCCGCGCCCACGACATCGGGGATCGGGATGTCCAGCGAGGTGGAGTCGCGCGGGTCGTGCCCGGCGATGACGGTGTGCAGCAGCGCGGTGTCGAGCACCGTGCGCGCGCACGGGCCGCCCTGGTCAAGAGACGACGCGCAGGCCACCAGCCCGTACCGCGACACGGTGCCGTAGGTGGGTTTGACGCCGACGGTCGCCGTCAGCGCGGCGGGCTGGCGGATCGAGCCGCCGGTGTCCGAGCCGATGGCCAGCGGAGCCTGGAACGCGGCGAGTGCGGCAGCGCTGCCCCCGCCGGACCCGCCCGGCACCCGGTCGGTGTCCCACGGGTTGCGGGTCGGGCCGTAGGCGGAGTTCTCCGTGGAGGAGCCCATGGCGAACTCGTCCATGTTGGTCTTGCCGAGAATGGGGATGCCGGCCTGGCGGATGCGGGCGGTCACCGTCGCGTCGTAGGGCGACACCCAGCCCTGCAGGATCTTGGAACCGCAGGTGGTCGGCATGTCGGTGGCGGTGAACACGTCCTTGAGCGCCAACGGAACCCCGGCCAGCGGCGAGGGCAGGTCGTCACCGGCGGCCACCGCGGCGTCGACGCGAGCGGCCGCTGCCAGCGCCTGTTCCCCAGCCACATGCAGGAAGGCGTGGTAGCGGTCGTCGGTGGCGGCGATCTGATCCAGGCAGGCCTGGGTGACCTCTCTCGAACTCAGTTCTCCTGCAGCGATTTTCACACCCAGGGCGGCGGCATCGAGGCGGACGATATCCGTGCTCACTGCGCCTCCCCCAGGATCTGCGGGACGACGAAGCGGCCCCCGTCGGCGGCGGGCGCTTCAGCCAGCGCCTGCTGCTGGGTGAGGCTGGGTTGCACCATGTCCGGGCGAGTGACGTTCTCGCTTCCCAACTCCCCGGGTCCTGCCCGCCGGGCAAGCGGATTACCCGTGGGGTTCACCCCGCTCGCATCGACGGCCTGGATCTGGCCGACATAGCCGAGGATCGCGTCGAGCTGGCCGGCGAAGCCGTCGATTTCGTCGTCGGTCAGCGCCAGGCGGGCCAGTTTGGCCAGCCGCGCCACTTCATCGCGGGAGATCGTGGACACGGGGGTAAGCCTAACGGCGGTGACGATGCATGCCGGTACGGCCCGAGGAGGAACGCCGCCGTGGGCACTACCGGCGGAGCAACTCGTAGGTGACGCCGAGCGTCCGATATGTCGGCTCGGCGCGTCTGTCGCAGCTGATGAGCGCCAACCGGTGCTCGCGGGCAGTCGCCGCGACGAGGCCGTCGTAAACCGCCCCGCCCGCCAGGCCGAGCCCGGCGAATTCCCCTAACAGGTCCGCGGTGTCCGTCGCTGACAGGAAGCGGGAATCCGGAAAATTAGTCACTTGAAGATGCCATGCCGTCACCGGGTGGAGGCGCTGCGGCGCCGGCAACCGGGTGAGAACTGAGAGGAACTCCACCGCGGCATGCCCAGATAGCCCCCGCCGACATGTCAGCAGTCTGGCGCTGGCCGCCCGGTGGAATGGATTCTCGCGTTGCACCAGAGCGAGGGCCGCGCTGGTGTCGAGAAGCACATGCTCAACGCTGGTCGCCAAGCCGCAACTCCCTTACTGCGTCCTCATCAAGTTCGGGCCCGCCGTTCGGAAGCAGCAAAAGACCGTTCTCTTCGTCGAGTTCATCGGTAGCCGGGGTCTCGATCCGGATCGCCGCGCCGTCGAGGGATATCTCCACTTCCCCTGCGGTGATGCCGGACTGTTCGCGCAGCGACTTGGGTATCACCAAGCGTCCTGCCTTATCGATGGTAATCCGCATACCATTACGCTACCAGCTGAGTGGCTCAAACACTCCACGGAGATCGCCCGTGGCGGCGGACATGCCGGTCCCGCCACCCTGTGAAACAGTGGGCGCGTGCGTTCGTATCTGCTGCGGGTGGAACTCGAGGACCGGCCCGGCACCCTCGGCGCGCTGGCCGTGGCGCTGGGCACCGTGGGCGCCGACATCCTGTCCCTCGACGTCGTCGAACGCGGCCAGGGCTACGCCGTCGACGATCTCGTGGTCGACCTGCCCGCCGGGGCCATGCCGGACGCGCTGATCACCGCTGCCGAAGCACTCCCAGGAGTGCGGGTGGAGACCATCCGCCCGCACAACGGTCTGCTGGAAGCCCACCGGGAACTCGAACTCATCCAGCATGTCGCCGCCGCCGACCGCGACGAGAAACTGCGGGTTCTCGTCGACGAGGCGCCGCGGGTCCTGCGGGTCGGGTGGTGCACCGTGGTGGAACTCACCGAGACGGGTTCGCGCCGGGTCGTCGGCAGTTCGGGCGCCCCGGAGACGCAGGCCGCTTCCACGCCGTGGATGCCGATCGCCGCGGCGACCGCGCTGGACATCAACGCGGAGTGGGTGCCGCAGCTGTGGCAGGACATGAACACCTCACTGGCCGCGGCGCCGCTGGGCGATCCGCGGACCGCGATGGTGCTGGCTCGCCCGGGCGGCCCGCAGTTCCTGCCGTCGGAGGTGGCCCGCCTGGGTTATCTGGCCGGTATCGTCGCCAACCTGGTTCGCTAATCCCCCGCCGGCGGCCCGCCCGGGGGCGGGCCGTCGTCATCTGGCCCGCCCGGGGGCGGGCCGTCGCCATC
>JBAXUD010000173.1:0-6814 GCA_037129875.1 Mycobacteriaceae bacterium | reverse complement strand
CGGTACCGGCCGCTGCCCCGGCCCCGGCACCTATTCCGGCCGTCCCGCAATCCAGCACCAACACCAGCGGGGCCAAGGGCCAGGACAACTCGCCTTTCACCGGTGACCCGGTGTTCGCGCCGCCGCGCTTCAACCCGGTCAATGGTGCCATGGTGGGCGTCGCCAAGCCGATCATCATCGACTTCCAGCGGCCCATCGCCAACCGCCCACTGGCCGAGCAGGCGATCCACATCTCGTCGAACCCGCCGGTGCCCGGCACCTTCTACTGGACCACCGACACCCAGGTGCGTTGGCGGCCCTACAACTTCTGGCCGGCCGGCACCGTGGTCAACATCGATGCCAGCGGCGCCAGGTCGAGCTTCCGCGTCGGCGAAGCCCTGATCGCCAACATCAACGACGCCACCCACCAGATGACGATCACCCGCAACGGCGTGGTGGTGAACACCTTCCCGGTGTCGATGGGCATGCCCGACGGCAAGCACGAGACCAAGAACGGGACCTACTACGTGCTGGAGAAGTTCCCCATGGTCGTCATGGACTCCTCCACCTACGGCGTGCCGGTGGACTCCGCGAACGGCTACAAGCTCAACGTGCAGTGGGCCGTGCGCATCGACAACAGCGGCGGCTTCGTGCACAGCGCCCCGTGGTCGGTGGCCGATCAGGGCAAGCGCAATGTCAGCCACGGCTGCATCAACCTGTCGCCGGCGAACGCCAAGTGGTTCTATGACAACTTCGGCAGCGGCGACCCGGTCATCGTGAAGAACTCCGTCGGGCTCTACACCAAGCCCGACGGCGCCGACGACTGGCAGTGGACGCTGTACTGACCTGTTCTGACGGTCAGCTCCAGATGCGAACCCGCCGCTGCGGGTCGAGGTATAGCGCGTCGTCCTCGGTGACGCCGAACGCCTCGTAAAAGGCGTCGATGTTGCGAACCACCCCATTGCAGCGGAATTCCGGCGGTGAGTGCGGGTCGGTCGCGAGTCGGCGCACGGCCTCGGCCGGCCGGGACTTGGTGCGCCACACCTGGGCCCAGCCGAACAGCACCCGTTGCTCGCCGGTGAGCCCGTCGATCACCGGTGCCGGCCGGCTGCCCAGCGACAGCGGGTAGGCCAGCAGGGCGATCGACAGACCGCCGAGATCGCCGATGTTCTCCCCGACGGTGAAGGCTCCCTGCACGTGCGGTGGTTCCGGGCGCTCGGCGAGATCCCGGGGGACGAAGGTGTCGTACTGCTCGATCAGCCGGGTGGTGCGGGCGGTGAACTCGCTTCGGTCGTCTTCGGTCCACCAGTCCACCAGATGGCCGTCGCCGTCATACTTGGAGCCCTGGTCGTCGAAGCCGTGCCCGATCTCGTGGCCGATCACCGCCCCGATCCCGCCGTAGTTGGCGGCGTCATCGGCACCGACATCGAAGAACGGCGGCTGCAGAATCGCTGCGGGGAAGACGATCTCGTTCATTCCGGGGTTGTAGTAGGCGTTGACTGTCTGGGGCGTCATGAACCACTCGTCGCGGTCCACCGGGCCGCCCAGTTTGGCGAGTTCGCGGTCGGACGCCACCTGTGTGCCGCGAATCACGTTGCCGTACAGGTCATCCCGTAGGATCACCAGATCTGAGTAGTCACGCCATTTCGCCGGATAGCCGATCTTGGCCGTGAATCGGTCCAGTTTGGCCAGCGCTCGCCGGCGGGTGGCCGGCGTCATCCATTCCAGATCGTTGATGCTCACCCGGTAGGCCTCCCGCAGGTTCGCCACCAGAATGTCCATGCGGGCCTTGGCTTCCGGAGGGAAGTGCTGCTCCACATAGAGTCGTCCGACCGCGTCGCCCATCAGGCTTTCCACCAGTGACACGCCGCGTTTCCACCGCTCGCGGATCTGCTCGGTGCCGGACAGGGTGCGGCCGTAGAACTCGAAATCCTCCTCGACCAGAGGCGCAGGCAGCACTGACGCCCGGGCGTGGATAAGCCGCCAGCGTGCCCAATCCTGCCAATCGGCGAACCCTGATGCTGTCCAGAGTTCCGCGAACGCGGTGAGGTAATCCGGCTGGCGCACAATGACTTCCGAGACGCGATCCGGGACTTCCGAGACGCGATCCGGTGATGCGCCGAGCGCGGCGACCCAGCCGAGCCAATCGAACCCTGGTGCAGCGGCGGGCAGATCTGCGAAGGTGCGCAGGTTATAGGTGAGCTCGGCATCCCGGCGGCGCACGACATCCCAGTGCGCGGCGGCAAGCCGGGTCTCCAGCGCCACGATCCTGCCGGCGCGATCGGCGTACTCGTCGGGACTGCCGCCGAATACCAGCGCGAACATCGTCGCGATATGGGCCGGGTAGGCGCCCAGGATCGCAGCGTGCTGGTCGTCGCGGTAGTAGGACTCGTCGGGCAAACCGAGGCCGGACTGGTTGAGGTGGACCAGATACCGGGAGGAGTCTTTGGAGTCGGTGTCGATGTAAAGGCCCACTCCGCCACCGACGCCGGTGCGTTGCAGGCCGCCGATGACCGCGGCCAGCGCATCGGGGTCCGCCGCGGCCTCGATGGGGGCCAGCTCATCTAGAAGGGGAGCCAGACCGCGGCGTTCGACGGCCTCCTCGTCGATGAAGCTCGCGTACAGGTCGCCGATGCGCTGCTCGTCGGTGCCGGCTGCGGCGCCGTTGTCGTTCCCCGAGTCGCTTCGCTCCTGCCCGCCGTTGTCGTTCCCCGAGTCGCTTCGCTCCTGCCCGCCGTTGTCGTTCCTCGAGTCGCTTCGCTCCTGCCCGCTGGACTCTGCCGCGGCTGCGGTGATGATCTCGTGCACGTGCACCTCGGCGCGGTCGTACAGTTCGCGGAACGCTCCGTCGGTGGCCCGGTCGGCCGGCATCGGGTAACCGGCCAGCCAGCGGCCATTGACGTGGCCGAACAGATCATCTTGTGGGCGGATTGCCGGATCGACGTGGGACAGATCGATCCCGGAGCGTTGAGCGTCTACTGTCACGCAACCATCCTTGCGTATTGGTGGCCCGGTAGCCTCGCCTGCATGCCTGAAGCCGGGGAACACCGAGACGAGCCGGGCGAGGTGACTGCACCCGGGCAGGGCACCTCCGGGACGGTGACCTCTTTCGGGGTGGCCTCGGCGATCCTGGCTGTCCTCGCGCTGGCGGCGGGCGCGCTGATCGCGGTCATGTGGTCCGGCCATCGAACGGCTGAATCGGAGCGCAGTTACCAGGCGCGGGTGCTGCAGGCCGCCTCGCAATGGACCGGGATCTTGATCAACATGAACGCCGGAAACGTCGAAGCCAGCATGGGTCAGCTGCGCGACGGCACCGTCGGCGAGCTCAACGCCGGATTCGATACGTCGATCGCGCCCTACCGGGATGTGGTCAAGACACTGCGCTCGGCGACCACCGGACAGGTCGAGTCGGTGTCGATCGAGCAGACCCACCAGGAACTCGACTCCCTGCCCGGGCAGCGCCCGCCCGCCCCGGCCAGCCTTCCGCCGGAACTGTCCTCGCGCACCGACACCGTGCTGGTGGTCGCCACGTCGGTCAGCGAGAACGCCGGAACAAAAGCCGCTCCGTCAACGCCCGGGGCGCCGACGGGGCCGATCACCGTGCGCTGGAACCTGCGCCTGGGCGTCTCCGACGTCGACGGCAACCCGAAGATCTCGCGACTGGAGTCGCTGCGATGAGGAACCTGGCCCGGGTTCTGGCATTCGATGTCGCTGCTCCGCTCGCCGGCATCGCGGCGCTGCTGGTCATCGGGGTGATGCTGGGCTGGCCGCTGTGGTGGGTGTCGGTGTGCTCGATGCTGTGCCTGCTCATCGTGCAGGCCGTCGTCGTCAATGTCGTTCTCTTCCGGCGTGATTCGGTGACGGTGGGAACCGACGACGACGCTCCCGCGCTGCGACTGGCGGTGGTGGGCCTCACCGCCGCCGCAGTGGTGGTGGCCGCCGCCGTGGGCTACTCGCAGTGGACGCTGCCGGACCGCGCCTTCACCCGGGACACCGCCGAGGTGGTGCGCATCGCCTCAGAGGTTTCCGAGGCCACCGCAACCTACTCGCCAACCGATCCTGCTTCGGCTCTCAACCGGGCGGTCTCCTTGATGGCGCCGGACAGTGCCGAAGCGTTCAAGGCGCAGTTCGCGAGCGCCGCAGCCGATTTGGCGAAGCGGAAGGTGACGGCCCAGGCGCAGACCATCTCGGCCGGTCTGGAAGCGCTGGGGCCGTCGGCGGCCAGTGTCGCCGTACTCATGCGCGGGACGCAGGCCGAGGCCGGTCAGAAGCCCAGTGCCGCCGTTCTGGCACTGCGGGTGGCGCTGTCCAAGCTCGCCGACGGCTGGAAGGTCGTCGACGTCTCGCCCATCAACTCACGCTGATGGTCAGGGTCGGTTGACCAACACGGCATAGTCGACCTTGAGGCAGCGGTCCATCACCACCGTCAATCCGGCCGCGCGGGCTTGCACACCGACCTCGTCATGCCACAAACCTTGTTGCAGCCATAGGCATTTCGGGCGCGGCGACAATTCCAGAGTCTCCTGCAGCACCGCCGGAAGATCGTCGTAACGGCGGAAGACGTCGACCATGTCCACAGCGACCGGCAGATCGGCCAGTCGGGGGTAGGCGGTGATGCCGTCGATGTCGGTGACGTTGGGATTCACCGGGTAGAGCTGGTAATGGCTGGAACGTGCCAGATAGGCGAAGACGTCATGACTCGGCCGGGCCGGATTGTCGGACGCCCCGACCAGGCCGGATTGTCGGAGGCTCCGACCGGGCCACGGTGCGGGTTTCCCGCAGTATGCGGCTCAGCTCAGTCGTACTCGGGTTCTGGATACTCATCGGTTTCTCCGGCGGCCTGTCCCTGGACCTGCTGGGCCCGCATCCTCGCGAACCGGTCCGACAGCCGGCGCATGCGGATCATCAGCGAGGCCGGCGGGCTCGCCGTCGCGTTGAGATATGCGGCGAAGTCCATTGCGCTGACTCCGGTTCGGGACGCGAACTCCTCGAGACTGAGGCCGGACCGCTGAATCAGAATCTGGACGTGCCGGGCCGCCTCGGTTCTCTCGTTCTGCTCCAGGTGATTTCGGGCGCGCACCAGCACCTCGGTGAGTGCTTGCGAGACACCGTAGGGCGCGGCGGACTGCAGCACCTCCTCGACCTGGCGGGCGGTGCGGCCGTAGGGGTCGCGCTTGAGGGCAACGACGATGCGCTGCCAGACGGTGATGTCACCGCTGTGCAGCGCATCACGGATCGACGCGGTGGGCCAGAACTCGACCGGTGTGTCGTCGATGCGCTGATACGGGCGAGTCAACTCGCCTCCTCCATGATCGCCACGGCGAGCGAGAGGCACCGCTGCCGTACGTCGTCCCACCGTACATCCGCGTCCGGGCCGGACCACCGGTCGTCATCGGGCGCCTCGGAGGGAATCGGATCGGCCAGCCGGCGCACCAGCTGCGTGGCAATCCACAGTCGCTCTCGTCGTCCCGCACTGTAGTACCCATCGATGCGGCCCAGCACCCTGGCGGCGTTGTCGACACCGACCGCGTCGGAGAGGTCCGCCAGTTCGGCGAAGTCGGTCCTGGTGTTGCGGCACAGGGCCAGGAAACCCTTCATCCGCAGTGTCTCCGCGGCGGTCGGGATCTGCAGGCGATCGCCAGTGGGCAGCTGCACGGTGGTGGTCTCGACCGGAATCCGGCGTTGTACGGCCGCCTCGGTCTCCAGCGCGTCGAGCGCGACGGCGAGCCGGCCGCGCCACATCGTCACCGGATGGACCGGACGCAGGGTCGACGACCGGGGCGCTCCGGAGGGACGGGGGCGCCGCCGGTCGATGGCGCCGCCGATACTGGCTGCGAGCCGCAGCGGCGGCGCAGCCGCGAGTTCACCGCCGTCCGCCGCCGACGTCGAACCGCAGCCGGTGAACGCCAGCGGGTCGATCACGCTGACGGTGTGTGGCTCGAGTTCCTTCAGCCGGGCCGCGTTGCGGACCACCATGCGCATATCGGCCGGCGGAGGCGCAAGGGTGGAGATGTCGTCGGGGATGACCACCACATCACCGATGTCGAGTTTCGGCAGCGGCCGGTCGAAGTCCACCGAGGGCAGGATGCGGCCGAGCCAGCCGGGCAGCCACCAGTTCCAGCGGTCGAACATCGCCATCAGCGACGGCACCAGCACCAGGCGCACCACCGTGGCGTCCACGGCGATTGCCACCGCGCAGGCAACGCCGAGCTGGGCTACCAGCGGCATGCCCGCGAACGCGAAGCCGATGAACACCGCGATCATGATCAGCGCCGCACTGGTGATGGTGCGGGCGCTGGTCGCCACGCCGTACGCGACGGCGTCGCGGGTGTCGGCGGTCTGCAGGAAGCGTTCCCTGATCCGGGTGAGCAGGAATATCTCGTAATCCATCGACAGGCCGAAGGTCATCGCGAGCACCAGCGGGGGGATGGTGCTGTCGATGGAATTGATCGGCTCGAAGCCCAGCTTCTCCAGCCATCCCCACTGGAACACCACCACCAGGCTGCCGTAGGCCGCCGCGACCGAGAGCACGGTCATCAGCACGCCCTTCAGCGCCAGCACCACCGATCGGATCGAGATCAGCAGCATCACGAAGGCGATCACCGACACGAAAGCGAACACCAGCAGCTGGGTATGGGCCACCCGGTCGTCGAAATCCTTGATCAGTGCGGTCGGTCCGCCGACGTCGATCCGGACGCCGGCAGTTTCGGGCAACTTCGGCAGGGTCGCCCGAAGCCAATCGATGGTGTCGCGCGCCCGCATTTCTTCGGGGTCGACCGCCAGCACGGCGGACAGCAGCGCACTGCGATTGTCGTCGCCGAACATCGGCGGCGAC
>JBAXUD010000172.1:0-6854 GCA_037129875.1 Mycobacteriaceae bacterium | reverse complement strand
TCCGTTCGTGACCGATCCCGCGCTGCGTTCCCAGGTGGTCGGCACCATCGACTTCGACGACGCGGTGGATGCCGCCGCCGTGGCCAAGGTCCTGCGCGCCAACGGCATCGTCGACACCGAGCCGTACCGCAAGCTGGGGCGCAACCAACTCCGGGTGGCGATGTTCCCCGCGATCGATCCCGATGACGTCAGCGCGCTGACCAGCTGTGTGGACTGGGTCCTGGAACATCTCTGAGAACACCTCTAGCCTCATCTGTAACACGGGCGTGTCTGATCCGTTATGTCAACGGCCACTCGGTTAATGTCCGGTTCAAAGGAGGTCGGCATGCGGGAACTGACACTTATTGGGCTCGATGTCGACGGTAAGCACCTCATCTGTGAGGGTGGCGATCCGGCCGACAAGTTCCTGATCCGGGTTGATGACCGACTGCGGGCCGCCGCCCGCGGCGAGCGGTCGCGCCCAGGTCAAATCCCGAGAGACAACGAGGTCAGAGGCGTGCTGCGACCCAAGGACATTCAGGCCCGCATCAGGGCAGGCGCGACGGTTCAGGAGGTTGCGGATTCCTCCGGAATGGACGTCTCAAAGGTGGAGCGCTTCGCCCATCCCGTTCTGCTGGAGCGTTCGCGTGCCGCCGAACTGGCCACCGCCGCACACCCGGTGCTGGCCAACGGCCCTGCCGTGGAGACGCTGCTGGAGACCATCAACGCCGCCCTGACCGACCGCGGACAGGGCAACGGAGACACCACCTGGGATTCCTGGCGCACCGAGGACGGCCGCTGGACGATCCGGATGGGCTGGCAGGCGGGGCTCTCGGAGAACGTCGCGCATTTCCGGTTCACCCCCGGTGCGCACGGCGGTACCGTCACCGCGATCGACGAGGCGGCCAGCGAGTTGATCGATCCGGAGTTCGAACGGCCGCTGCGCCAGGTTGCCCCGGTTGCCCAACTCGAGTTCGAGGTGCCCGCCGCACCCGCGGCACCCGCACCGGTCGAACAGTCGCAGGCCGCCCCTCAACCCAGCCCCCAGCCCGACGTGCAGGCCCCGCCGCGCCCGGCGCCGAAGCGGACCGGCCGCAAGCCCACGGTTCCCGCGTGGGAGGACGAGCTGCTCGGGGTGCGCACCAGCGGCGAACGCTGACGCTCGACGATCAAGCGGCGACGGAGGAGCCGCGATGAGGAGAGCGTTCTCAGGACCTGAGTTACCGCAGCATCAGCGCGAGCATCGCGATCCAGCCGACAGCCACACCGAGTGCGGCCCCCAGAACGAACCACCGCCGGACGGGTTGTCTGCGCCAGTCCCACAGTGTGGGCGCCAACCCGCCCACGGCGATGACGTTCAATCCCAGCGACACCAGCGGATGCACGCGTGTCATACCGATACTGAGCACCACGATGGCGGCGGCGGTCACGGCCGCGACGAAAGCCGCGACCGTCAGACCGGTTCCCCAGGGCGTCGAATCGTCGTCGGACATGACAGCAGGTTACTTTCTGACTGTCTCGCTCCTCCTCCGCCTCGTCCCTCGGCGGCATCGTCGACTCGACGGCCATCACTGTCTCGCTCCTCCTCCGCCTCGTCCCTCGGCGGCATCGTCGACTCGACGCACCCGCTCGTAGAAGGCCAGCGCGGCGGCGGTCGCAACGTTGAGCGAGTCGGTGCCGCGCGCCATCGGGATGCGGACCCGCGCGTCGGCAGCACGCAGGGCCGTCTCCGTCAGACCGGGCCCTTCCGCCCCGACGAGCACCGCCACTTTCTCGTCCGACAGCTCGTCGATGACCTCGGACAACGTGCGCGCCTGCGGGCTCGGGGTCATGGCCAGCAGGCGAAACCCGTTGTCTCGCATGATATTCAGATCTGCGGGCCAGCTACCGGCTTTAGCGAAGGGAACCAGCAGGGCGTGGCCCATCGACACCCGGACCGCTCTGCGGTACAGCGGATCTGCGCATCCCGCGCCGAAGACCACCGCGTCCACACCGAGTCCCGCGGCGTTGCGGAAGATCGAGCCGAGGTTCTCGTGGTCGTTGACGCCCTCGAGCACGGCGACGGTGCTTGCCCCCGTCAGCACATCGGCGACGCCGAGTTCAGCTGGGCGGCGCGCGGCCGCGAGGACTCCGCGGTTGAGGTGAAAGCCGACGATCTCCGCCATCACCTCAGCCGAGGCCCGGTAATAAGGGACGGCCACCCCGGCGAGGTCGGCGGCCAGTTCCTGCAGGCGCCGGTCGGTGCCCAGGAAGGCGTGCGGGGTGAACCTCGAGGCCAGCATGCGCTGCACCACCAGGACACCCTCGGCGATGACGAGGCCCTTGCCGGTCGGCAGATCCGGACGGCGGTCGACGCTGTTGAGGTGACGGAAGTCGTCGACCCGCGCATCAGCCGGGTCGGTGATGTCGATGACGTTCGCGACCAGCCCATCGCCGTCTCGGTCCTCCGCCGCCTGCACGCCGCCAACGTACGCGCACCCCTGGTCGGTTACGGTGAATGAGATGTCCACGAATAGCCTGCCGGCTGAGAAGGCCCCGCCGGAGTTACCCGCGGCGCTGCGTGATCCGCGGCCGGTGATCGTCGCCGGGGCGGCTCTGTGGGCACTGGCCACTCTGGCTGCATTCACCATTGCCGCGCTCAAGGACTGGCGTCCGGTCACCGTCGCCGGCCTCGGGGTGAGCGTGGTCGGCGTGTCGATTTTCATATGGCAGCGCTCGGCGGCCCGCCGCGGCGCTCGCGGGGCGCAAACCGGACTGGAATGAGGAGAAGGACAATCATGGCTGCACCACTTCTGAAGGCAGAGATCGAGATCAACGCACCGGCGAGCAAGGTCTGGGCCTTGGTCTCCGATGTCAGCCGGATGCCGCAGTGGAGTCCGCAGTGCCGAATCATGAAGGCACTCGGGCCGATTCGGCCGGGCACCCGGACGGTCAACCTCAACCGTCGCGGCCCCTTGTTCTGGCCGACGACGTCGGTCATCACCGAGGTGGTCCCGGAACGCAAGTTCGCCTTCCGGATTCCGCTCAACACCACGGTGTGGAGCTATGAGCTCGAGCCTACCGCCACCGGAACGCGCCTCACCGAGACGCGGCACGCGGAGAACGGCGTGACCGCGATTTCGACGGGTTTGACCAAGACCGTGCTGGGCGGCATCGAGCCATTCGAGCAGGAACTGATCGACGGGATGAACCTCTCCCTGCAGCGCATCAAGGCCGCCGCGGAGCGTTAGGAGAGTCCGGCCGGTTCTTCCGGTTCTTCCGGTTCTGCTGCCGGCTCGATCTCGATCTCGATGTCCGGCATGGCTTCGGCGTCACTGTCCGGCGCGGCTTGCGTTTCGACGTCCGGCACGGACGGGGTGAGGTCGGCGACCGGTTCGACGACGAGTCGTTCGACGGTCACCACGTCGAGGACCCCGTCGTCGAAGGGCTCGTAGCTCGGGGAGCCCAACCCGGCCGGCGCGGGGGTGTCCGAGTGCGCACCGCAGCCGAAGAAGAAGTCGACGACCTGGCCGT
Organism: Mycobacteriaceae bacterium; assembly: GCA_037129875.1. GTDB lineage: Bacteria > Actinomycetota > Actinomycetes > Mycobacteriales > Mycobacteriaceae > Mycobacterium. The sequence continues at coordinate 3,362 of JBAXUD010000172.1, read as the reverse complement.
CGACGGACATCTCGTTGCAGCACACGCCGAACATCGAGCCCAGCGCTCCGGCGAGGGGCACCATGAACCCGCAGTCCCGGCAGGTCCGTTTGGTGGCCCGCGCGATCGGACCTTCGGGTCCGCGGTCACCGTCGTGCCAGCGCTGGGCGGCGTCGTCACGGCCGAATGCGCTGAGCACCAGGCGACGGCCGAACCCGACGTCCTGGGCGGTGTCGTCGATGAGTGGGTCGCCGGTGGCCAGGAAGCCGGGTACCAGGCGAGGATCGTCGGGCAGCGGGGCCAGCAGGTCGCCGGGACCGAGGTCACCGGGCCTGACCCGCTGTTCCCACGGCAACCAGGGCGGCGCAAGCAGCGCCGTCGGGCCGGGAACGAGAACCACCTCGCTGATCGTGGCGCGGCCGGAGCCAGGGCACGCAGCCACCACGACGGCCCACTGCCATCCGTGGTAGCCGGGCAAGGTCGCCAGGAAACGATGGGTGGCGGCAGCATCGTCTTCGATGCTCATGCCCAGATAAGCCCCGACCGTGTCACCGCTGAACTCGATGACCGCCTCGCGGGCCAGCGCCTCGGCGCCGACGAGGACAGCGACGGCCTCCTCCGACGGCTGGGCGGGCGTAGCCGCTGCCGCAGGATCGGCGGTGTCGATCAAGCTGTCCATCGCTGACAATCTTGCCTCACGGCGCCACCGGGCGGGCACACCGGTCGGCTGCACGATCGGCGTCGGCTCCATAGGGGACAATCGACAACGTGTCTGGACCGCGGCGAGTGCACCCCGGCGCCGCATCGGCGGCCGGCTCGGGCCGACTCGATCCACCGCGCCGCGAGCATCCCGGCATGGCCAACTACCCGAGCGACCCGGCCGCATCTCGTTTCGGCGGCTCCGGGCGTTCCGGCGGCCGTGACCAGGACTCCGCCCACAGCGGGAACCGCTATCTGCCGCCCCTTGAGGGCGACCGCCACAGCCCCTACCGCGACACCGAGGACCACGCGAGCACTCACCCCGACGGCGACGAACGGCCACGGGTCACCCGCGCCGCCGCCGAGATGGGGTCGCGGATGTACTCGATGGTGCACCGGGCCGCCACGGCCGACGGCGCCGACAAATCCGGACTGACCGCACTCACCTGGCCGGTGGTGGCCAATTTCGCGGTGGACTCGGCGATGGCGGTCGCGCTGGCCAACACACTGTTCTTCGCGGCGGCCACCGGCGAGAGCAAGGGCCGGGTGGCGCTGTACCTGCTGATCACGATCGCACCGTTCGCGGTGATCGCACCGTTGATCGGTCCCGCACTCGACCGCCTCCAGCACGGTCGGCGCGCTGCGCTGGCGGGGTCGTTTCTGCTGCGCACCGTTCTGGCAGTGGTGCTGATCATGAATTACGACCCCGCGACCGGGGGCTATCCGTCCTGGGTGCTGTACCCGTGTGCGCTGGGAATGATGGTGCTGTCCAAGTCCTTCTCGGTATTGCGCAGCGCGGTGACCCCGCGGGTGATGCCGCCGACGATCGATCTGGTGCGGGTCAATTCGCGGCTGACGATGTTCGGTCTGATCGGCGGGACGATCGTGGGCGGCGGCATCGCCGCCGGGGCGGAGTGGTTGTTCTCCACGCTGCTGGGACTGCCCGGCGCGCTGTTCGTCGTCGTCTTCGTCACGCTGGCCGGCGCGTCGCTGACGATGCGGATCCCGAAATGGGTGGAGTCGACCGAGGGCGAGGTCCCCACCACGCTGACCTACCACGGCCACGGCAGCGAGTGGGACTGGCTCGATGAGAACCCCACCGAGGTCATCACCAGGGGTCCGCGCCGACAGCCGTTGGGCCGCAACATCATCACCTCCCTGTGGGGTAACTGCACCATCAAGGCGATGGTGGGATTCCTCTTCCTGTATCCGGCTTTCGTCGCCAAGGCGCACGACGCCAGCGGCTGGGTTCAACTGGGCATACTGGGCACCATCGGCGCAGCGGCCGGCATCGGTAACTTCGCCGGTAACTTCACGGCGGCCCGCATGCGGCTGGGCCGGCCCGCCACTCTGGTGGTTCGGGCCGCTGGCGCGGTCACCGTTGCGGCGCTGGCCGCTGCGGTGACCGGGAGCCTGATCGTGGCGGCGGTGGCAACATTCGTCACGTCCGGCGCGAGTGCGATCGCGAAGGCGTCGCTGGACGCCTCGCTGCAGGACGATCTCCCCGAGGAGTCCCGGGCGTCGGCATTCGGCCGCTCGGAGTCGGTGCTGCAACTGGCGTGGGTACTCGGCGGGGCGATGGGAGTGCTGGTGTACACCGAGTTGTGGGTCGGCTTCACCGCGATCACCGCGCTGCTCATCCCGGGCCTGGCGCAGACCGTGGTCAGCTATCGCGGCGCCTCGCTGATACCCGGGTTCGGTGGCAACCGCCCGGTGGTGGCCGAACCCGAGGCCCTGGCGGTGGCGCCCCAGTGAAACGACACATCGCCTGGATCACCGCCGCGGTGGTGGTGCTCGCATCACTCGGCGCCGGGATCGGCGCCTGGGCACTGGTCCGCAAGCAGGGTTCGCCGCTGCCGCAGATCAGCGCCTACTCCCGCGGCACGACCGTGCGGGTGGACCCCTACCTGTACTGCAATGTCGTCAACCTCGACGACTGCGTCAAAGACGGTAGGCAGGGCGAACTTTCGGTGAGCGCCCGCTATCCCGTCCAGCTGTCGGTGCCCGCCCAGATCAGCCACGCGCCGTGGCGGCTACTGCGTGTTTACTCCGACGAGCGAAACACCACCACCACCGCCTACCGGCCCGGCAGCCAACTGGCAGTGACCATTCCGACCGTCGACCCGCAACGGGGCCGGATACTCGGCCTGGTCGTCCAGCTCCTCACCCTGGTGAAAGATCAGAACGGAGACCTGCACGACCTTCCGCACGCCGAGTGGTCGGTCAAGCTGAACTGGAACTAGGTGCCAGTAGCGGCCCGCGTCCGCCCTTAGGCGTCCAACTCCGCGGCCACGGCGCGCACCACCTCGGACACCCGGCGCGCGACCTTCTTGTCGGGATAGCGCCCGCGTCGCAGTTCGGGCTGAACCGCACCCTCGAGCAGGGTGATCATGTCCTCGACCATGCCGTGCAGTTCATCGGGGCTGTGCTTGTGTTCGGCGGCAGGCGCGGCTTCGCGCCGCGTCCGCACCAGGCTCGGCGGCGGATCGATCAGCTTGACGCTCAAGGCCTGCGGGCCGCGCCGGCCGGTGGCCACACCGAATTCGACCCGCTGCCCGGCCTTGAGGCCTTCGACGCCGTCGGGCAGGGCCGAAGCGCGGACGTAGACGTCCTCGCCGTCCTCCTGGGACAGGAAACCGAATCCCTTGTCGGTGTCGTACCACTTCACCTTGCCGGTCGGCACT